>CAYWRB010000615.1:0-2115 GCA_964460025.1 uncultured Hungatella sp. | reverse complement strand
GATGCCGGAATGTAGTATGCTCTGGGCGGCATGGTTCTGTCATGCAGAACCGTAAGACTTTCATAGTATCTTGGCACGATCATGGTTATAACCTCCTTTTTTAGGTAACAGCACGCGCCTCTTCGGGCTTCCCTATCTGTTTTGTGACTCTATTGTAAAATTTTTCACGCTCCCAGTCCATAAATAGGATTAGACAAAACATACACAAAATGATACAATCATATTATTCAACCAACAAAGCAACCTGAAGGGAGCCAGATATGTATCTCAATTCCGCATACCTTAACAACTCTCATATTGATTTCAAAGACAAATCAAAGCCCTTAATTGTAGGCAGCTGCGGCACCTACCGCCTCTATTCGCGCCCAAAACTGCCTACTTACCGCCCAAGGGGAAGATTAGATTTTCAGATCCTCTATGTCTGTGCCGGCTCTGCACATTTTCATTTTGATAATGCAGAAAATGATACTGTCGTTACCGCCGGCAATATGGTTGTGTTCAGACCTAAGGAATTTCAGAAATATGAATACTACGGTGCTGACCAGACTCAGGTGTACTGGGTTCATTTCACTGGCAGCAATGTAAAGAATATTTTAAGAAGCTATGGAATCACGGATGATAAGCGTGTCTTCTATACCGGCACGTCTTTAGAATATGAAAGAATTTTTAAACGAATGATCTTGGAACTGCAGCGCTGTCAGGCGGATTACCAGGAGATGCTGGTCCTTCTTCTCCGTCATCTTCTGATTCTTATACACCGGCAGTTCACCAAAGAGCGGATCCTGAAAAATGAATATCTGGACAGCGAGATGGATCAGGCTGCCCAGTATTTTAACGACAATTATAACCTTGACTTAAGCATCGAAAAATATGCTGCTTCCCGGGGCATGAGCGTAAGCTGGTTCATCCGTAGCTTTAAAGAGTACACCGGAAGCACACCCCTGCAGTATATTGTCTCCATCCGCATCTCCAATGCCCAGATGCTTCTGGAGACCACTTCCTACACAGTGACCGAAATCGGCCGTATTGTAGGGTATGAGAATCCCCTGTATTTCAGCCGGATGTTTCATAAACAGAAGGGAGTATCTCCTTCCGCGTATCGAAAACTGCATTTATAATGCCCCTGTACCATTACTTCTTTCTTACCGGAAAGCAGACTTCCGTGACCAGTTCTTTTGGATCGTCCGTCTGGCTGGGACTTACATGATAGATACAGAAGGATTTCCCGTCAAAATCATATCCATTTTCAACCACCCAGTTTGCAACGGCCGCATTTACCCTTAAGATATGGTTATAACTTCCCTTATATGTGGCAGATGCAATCTGAATCGGCGGCACGGTCTTAAATTTCACATGCTCCGTATCCTGATATTTTCCTACAACCGCACTCTGGATTTCCACATCCGGGTCATGCTCTTTATGCCCTTCATCATGGAAAATTGCCATCCCATAACACGGAACTGCCTGCTGCACATTCTGCGGTTCCAATTCCCGGCACATGATCTCCCACAGCATCCCTTCACAGTCATACGCAGGAATCACCTGACGCACACTTGCAACATAGCGTTCCGGTATTGTTTTTAATGTTACATTGTAATCCATAAGGTTACCATCCTTTCTCAGCCATTTCAATGTACTGTCAAGGAACTGCAGCTTCTGCTGTATCTCCATGGATTCCTCTTCCAGTTCCTTCCTCTTCACAAGCAGGAACTGCTCCATTTCCCCTGCATCCTCATACTTTGCCAGTATTTCCTTTATTACCGAAAGCCCGAATCCCAGACTCTTTAATGTCTGTATCCTTCCGGCCAGAGGGAGCTGGGCCTCACTGTAATAACGGTATCCCGTAAAATCATCCACACATTCCGGGTGAAGGACTCCGATCTCATCATAATGCCGGAGCATACGGATACTGATCCTTGACAGTTTTGAAAAATCTCCTATCTTTAACATCGGTTCCACCTCACATATATGTGTTTTCCTGAGCTCAATTACAGTTTAGAGTATACCATAGTGTGAGAGTCAACCCCTAAAATAATTATACTTTTTCCCAAATTTGTGGTAATATAAAGATATCTTAACACCACAGGCGATTCATCGTCTCTCAGAAATCCGTTG
>CAYWRB010000614.1:1062-2117 GCA_964460025.1 uncultured Hungatella sp. | reverse complement strand
AGTAATAATGAATATGGAGCAGACCAGATTCAAATATTGGAAGGACTTGAAGCGGTAAGGAAACGTCCCGGAATGTATATAGGCACCACCTCCAGCAGAGGGCTTCATCATCTTGTATATGAGATTGTTGATAATTCTGTGGATGAGGCATTAGCCGGGTTTTGTGATACGATTACGGTGGAATTAAACAAGGATAATTCTGTGACTGTAACTGATAACGGAAGAGGAATTCCGGTTGGGATCAACCACAAAGCAGGTCTTCCGGCAGTTGAAGTGGTTTTCACTATCCTTCACGCGGGAGGAAAATTCGGCGGCGGCGGATATAAGGTGTCCGGCGGACTTCACGGCGTGGGAGCTTCCGTAGTAAATGCACTTTCCGACTGGCTTGAGGTGGAAATCTGTTCAGAGGGAAAGGTTTATAAACAAAGATATGAGAGAGGCCATGTATGTTATCCTCTTAAAGTGATAGGAGAATGTGAAAAAGAAAAGACAGGTACAAAGGTAAGCTTTAAGCCGGATGCCACAATTTTTCAGGAGACTGTTGAGTATGAATTTGATGTGCTCAAGCAGCGTCTTAGAGAGATGGCTTTTCTTACCAAGGGACTTCACATCATTTTAAAGGATATGCGCGTGGAGGATGAGCAGAAGCCTATTGTAAGAGAGTTTCATTATGAAGGCGGAATCAAGGAATTTGTCACTTACTTAAATAAAAGCAAAACAGCCCTCTATGAAGATATTATGTATTTTGAAGGGAGTAGCACAATGATTCCTACACGGAGAGTTCTTACAGCTTTGTAAATAATATCAACACGCCGGAGGGCGGTACGCACCTTATAGGGTTTCGCAATGCCCTTACCAAAACATTTAATGATTATGCCAGAGGAATGAAGCTTCTGAAAGAAAGTGAGCCCAATCTTACGGGAGAGGATATCAGGGAAGGTCTGACGGCAATTATAAGTGTTAAGATTGAAGATCCTCAGTTTGAGGGACAGACCAAACAGAAGCTGGGAAATTCCGAGGCACGGAATGCGGTGGATAATATTGTCAGCGAACAG
>CAYWRB010000614.1:0-1052 GCA_964460025.1 uncultured Hungatella sp. | reverse complement strand
AGCTCACTTACTTTCTGGAGCAGAATCCGGTGGTGGCCAAGCTGATCTGTGAGAAATCAATTCTGGCTCAGAGAGCCAGGGATGCGGCCAGAAAGGCCAGAGATTTGACCCGAAGAAAAACTGCCCTGGAAACGGCATCTCTTCCCGGAAAGCTGGCTGACTGTTCAGACAGAAATCCGGAAAACTGTGAGATTTATATCGTTGAGGGAAATTCCGCCGGAGGCAGTGCCAAATCGGCCAGAAGCCGTGCAACTCAGGCGATTCTTCCCCTAAGAGGAAAAATACTGAATGTAGAGAAGGCAAGGCTTGACAGGATTTATGCCAATGAGGAGATCAAGGCAATGATCACCGCATTTGGTACAGGGATTCATGACGATTTTGATATTACCAAGTTAAGATATCACAAGATCATTCTTATGACGGATGCGGACGTTGACGGCGCTCATATTGCAACCTTGCTTCTCACTTTTATTTACAGGTTTATGCCGGAGCTGATCAAACAGGGATATGTTTATCTGGCTCAGCCTCCTCTTTATAAGCTGGAAAAAAACAAAAATGTATGGTATGCCTACAACGATGAAGAGTTGGACCAGATTTTAACAGAGGTTGGGCGTGATCAGAATAACAAGATACAGCGTTATAAAGGGCTTGGCGAGATGGATCCGGAGCAGTTATGGGAAACAACCATGGATCCCGAAAAGAGAATCCTTTTGAGGGTTACCATGAATGAGGAAGCGGAATCGGAAATCGATCTGACCTTTACAACTTTGATGGGAGATAAGGTAGAGCCAAGGCGTGAGTTTATAGAGGAGAATGCCAGATTTGTAAAGAATCTTGATATTTGATGAAATATACTTTTTGCTGTTGCAGTTAGGAGAATAAATGGAAGATAATATTTTTGATAAAGTCCATGAGGTTGATCTGAAGAAAACAATGGAGACCTCTTATATCGATTATGCCATGAGCGTTATCGCTTCAAGAGCATTGCCGGATGTAAGAGACGGGCTTAAGCCTGTGCAGAGGAGAGTCCTTTACTCCATGATAGAGTTAAA
>CAYWRB010000613.1:0-2118 GCA_964460025.1 uncultured Hungatella sp. | reverse complement strand
GGTTCTAGAATTTTCCGCCGCCGCCCCTATGGGTAGTGCCGGAAGATGATACATGTGTTCCGGATCCTTCGCTTTTTGGAGAAGTTCTTTTCGGTTCCTCTTTCGGTTTTTCTCTACGGTCAACGCGGGTATACAGAAACAGGTCCGTCATTTCCGTCATCTCCAGACTGCCGCTTTTTATATAGCTGTTGGCAGTTCTCTGTCTGCCTACGGTCTTCAGCTTGCCCTTCATCATTGCTGTGGTGAAGAAAGCCAAAACAAAACCTGCCACCAATGAAATCACAACATCCACGATCCCAAAAGGTTCCTCCGGAAGATTTCCATGGTCATAAGGCTCTCCTGTCTTTGCCTGGGTAATAAAATCATCGCACAGCTCGGCAAAGGTTGTAAAGGCCGCCGAATATTCGCCTGCGCTTAAGTCGCTTAAAAAGGCATCGGACATATACTCTCTCGCTCCGTCCGTAATGACGGTCATTCCAAAACCGGCGCTCCCTATGTACCAGTCTCTCTCCTCCATGCCTATGGCAAGAATAATTCCATCCTTTTTATCTCCAAAGCCATACCCATTGTAATCATAGAAATCGTCGCCATATTCCATGGCGGACAGCCCTCCCAGGGAAGGAGTCGTGACTATCACTACATCCACCTGCTGCCTTTGGCTGATTTCATTCAACATGGTCTGTAAGTCTTCCTTATCATCGCCTGAAAGCAGCCCGGCATCGTCTACAACTCTGGGCAGAGTGCTTTCGGCAAATGAAGCGGCTGCAAAAAACATACATAAGAGCAGAGCTAAAACTATGGTGTATACTCTTTTTTTCATCGTCTCCACCCCCTTACAGCAGTGATACCAGATACATAAAGGCAAGTATCACCGCCCCCATGATACCGGTCAGTCCCAAGAGCCATCTCACATATGCATCCTTATCCAAAGGCAAATCTCCTACCATCTTACCGGTCTGCCCATTCATGGCAAAGGTATAGGTCTTTCCCTTCCAGGTGGTGTTTAAAATCCAGACCGGAAAAAGAGCATAGACGGCTTTGCTGTTTTTCAGCTGGACGCTGCTTGCCTCCAGGGTAGTTATCTCATAGCCTTTCACCGTCTCGGACAATGCATCCATAGCGCTTTTTTTAATCCGTTCGTTGGCCCGTCCAATGCATTCTTCCGTACTCATGTCGTACTTATCTGCCAGAAAGCCGGCCAGATATGCGGTCCTAAAGTCAACTGCTTCCGAAAAATCAAACGGTTCGATGGATTCCATCAAATCATCGGGCATCTTCTTGGAGCCGTCTACGGGAACTTTCTCAAACCCAAGTTTTCCGCCTCTGGATACCGCATAGAAATGGGTTTCGGTGTACTGGTATCTGCTGTCTTCCCATCTCCGTGTACGGGTAGCTTTATAGCGAAGATTGGCATCGGCATCGGCGTCAAACAGCCAGAACGGAACATACAGGCCTTTCACCTCGTCAATATGGTTCTGGCTCTGAAACACTTTGGGAATCAAGGTCTTCCCTCCATAATGCTTCTTCAGAGCAGCCTTTGCCGCATTCTTATCCAGTTTAAACGGAATCACATAATCTGGTTTTAGTGTGCCGGTAAACTGATCCATCATAACAACCGGATTTCCGCAGTAGGGACAGGAGGAAGCCGCCGTGTTCTCATCACCTGTGATCTCGCCGCCGCAGGACTTGCAGACATAGGAACGCAGCCCCTCCTTTTCTCCTTCCTCCCACGTCTCACCGCCTACGGTTTCCCATTTCATATCATCCGTCTGCTCATTTTTTAATTGACTGTCATAGCTTGCCAGGGTTTCCACTTCAAATTCCGTGTCACAAAAAGGGCACTTCATTTTTTGGATGGTGCTGTCAAAGGCGATAGCACCGCCACAGCATGGACACTTATATTCTTGAATCGCTGCCATATTATCGCCTCCAACAAATCACATGGTTCGTCGCTTTCGTCTTACTCATCTGTGATTTTCCTCTGCTTTCTCTTATTTTTGTTTTCTCTCGGTTTCATTTATGTAAGCCGTATCGGCGGTCAGGGGGCTCTGTTATTTTCTGTCGTTCTCGTCGAAGGGGTCACCGCATTCCGGACAGAATTTAGGCGGATGGGCAGGG
>CAYWRB010000612.1:0-2122 GCA_964460025.1 uncultured Hungatella sp. | reverse complement strand
ATCAGGAAAGGGGATATTCTCAGGAAGAAGGGGAGAGGCGGTTTCAAGAAACCGTTGTCAGGAAAGTAAGGGAGAACTACGATACCCGAATTGCACAAAAGATAGACGAGAAGGCGCGTAATCAGGGACAGGCCGACAGTTTAAAAGAAGGTCATAGGGAAGAGTATGAACGCCTGAACCGAACCTATGAGGAACTGGAGAGGATAACCAGGAATATTGAGCAAAACCGAGATGAGAGCAATGCCAGCCGTGCCAGGGCTGCTTACCTGGGAAGAGAATATGAGGTTCTGTACCAACAGTATCAGCAGGATTCGGAGAGCATAGATGAGCTGATAAAAGAGGGAGAAACATATTTTGCAAAAAATGACAAGATTTTTGACAAAATCCGCCAGGAAGAAGCTGTGATTGCTGCCATCGAGGAGTGCCAGAGAAATGGGGAGCATGTTTTTTTCCCGGAACGGAGAAAGCAAAGATGCCGGAATAAGGTGGAAAAATATATCCTGACGCTGAATGAAAATGCCCGGAAAAAAATAAGCATTGACGATCAGGTAGCTGAAAAAAGCCGAAATTTGGCTAAACTTAACGGCCGGATGGGTGAAATCAGAAGGCAGACCATCGACCTGGCACAGCAGGCAAGAACCGGGGCGGAAAATGCAGAACAGCTGGAGCAGAGTAAAGAAGCACTTCTTGCCACGGAGGACGGAAGGAATCTGAATGCGGAATGGTTTGCTGCAGTTAAGAAGTATGAGAAGGATAACCGGCTCCTGGAAGATGAGATGAAGGAGTTGGAAAGAGGCAAGGCCGATACGGAAAGCCAGGTCCTTTTAGCGGATGTGGTGGCTGTTCCCACCCAGGATTATGAAAGTGAGATAAAGGGAATTTATATAGACGGCCAGATGTACCTTGACGAAGAAGCGGGGGAGGAGACGTATTTAAGGGGAGTGGATCAAGGGGAGGCCGCTGTCCTCTCAGAAGAACAGAAGATTGTTCAGGCGCTGAAGCAAAGGGAGATTTTCCAATATGTCAACTCAGATAATTTAATGGAATACCTGACCTATGACGAGGAGAAGGGAGATTTTCAGCTCCCGCAGGCCGCCGCCGCAGATATCTCAAAGGAAGAACTTGCCAGCCGGATTCTGCAGATAAAAGAGAATCTGAAGCAGATGGGAATCGCAACCAATATCGACGAGATTCTTCAGCCATTTATGAACGGCGATGAGATTGATACGGAAAGAATCTCTGCGGAAGTTTTTGAGGAAGCCCGGCGGATAGAAGAGACGGGAAAGTATCTGGCATCGGACAATCCGGAAAAAATGGGGATATTAAGTCCTCTGGCAGCCAGCAGACCGATGCTGGTTTTCGGCGGTATTCGCTCCGGCTTATGGAATATTGGCAAATATTTGGGCGGTATCGGATTGGGCGCGGGGCTGGACTTTGTGGGGGGAGAGAGACTTTCAAGGGCATGGGCGGCAGGAAGAAACGGGGACGATTCATTGACAGATTCACAGGCTGCAATTTATCCCGGCATGCTTTCTCTGCTGTCTGCCCTTTCCATGGGAACAGAATTTTTGGTGAAATCAAATCTTAAGGACCTGACTTCGTTTCACGATTCTATCTGGGGACAGTGGAGTCCCAGCATTTTTGGATTAAAGCTGGATATATTGGGAGACTCCAGCATGTCCGTTCTGGGCGCCGCCGCGGCAGGAATCAATATCGGAAAGGGCCTGGTAGATTCGGAGCTTGCAAGACAAGATAAGAATCAGATGCGGGATGCCGCGGCCAGCCGGCGGGAACTGGGGCAGAGCGGGTATGCCAGGTTTCTGGAGACGGCGGCGGTGGAGAAGGCTGTGGCGCAGTTTGAAGGTTATGTAGATGCTGCCAAAGGCACATTGTCCGTGATATTTGCGCTGACAGGAGTCGGAGGCCTGCTTGCCACAGGGCTTGCCCTGGTGGCAGGTATTGCGGCGAAAAAGATAGCAGGTGCCGTCAGGCGTTCCGCTCAGAAAAAGAAGGTGTTGGATTCTCCGGAGGTGCTGGGAGGAATCGATTACAACAAGAATTTGATTTCGGATGAAGATTTTGAGAACATATTGGCAAATGTTACGGGAATCATCGATAGGGA
>CAYWRB010000611.1:293-2122 GCA_964460025.1 uncultured Hungatella sp. | reverse complement strand
GTGCTGAATCAGGATACTTTAGAAGAAGACACTGCAGAAACAGTGGCATTAAGCAGGGATACTTTAGCTGAAGAGGCCGTTGATGGGATCGAGGCTTTGCAAAAAGAGTCGGAAGTCAAAAGTCAAGAAAAGCCGAACAACCAAGCGGCCGCCAAATACCAGACACAAAGTGCGGTATCAGATATCGTGGGAAGAGGCGTGGATGAGCGGTCGGATATCTACAGCCTGGGAGCCACCCTGTACCATCTGCTTACAGGGGTGCGTCCTACAGAAGATTTTGATTCCATAAAGAAGATCGGGGAATTTCCTGTTAAACTTGGAGATGGTTTTTGTATCATTATTGAGAAAATGATGGAATTGGATCCGTCAAACCGTTATCAAAATGGAGGAGAACTTCTGTATGCTTTACAGCATATCTATGAGTTGGATGGAGAATATAAAAGCTTCAGGAGAAGACGGAGAAATCAAAAAATTCTTGTAGGATTTCTGTATATAGCAGGAATCTCATTGATGGGAAGCGGCTGGGTGACGATGGGAAGAGAACGCCTGACAGCTTACAACAGAGCTGTGGAACAGGCGGGCATATATATTGATGATTCTCAGTATTCCCAGGCTGAGGATGTACTTCAGGAGGCAGAGCGGTTGCTGCCGGATCATATTACGGCATATGAGAAAAAGGAATTGCTTCTGTATTCCATGGGGGATTATGATGGGACAATTGCTTACGGCAGGGATGTGATCAACAATCCTGCATACCTTCTTAATGCACCGGAAGATGAAAAGATTTTGGGAAACATGTTTTATATTTTGGGAAACGCTTATTTTGAAAAAAACGCTTATCCTGATGCAGCCAACTGTTTTAAAGAAGCGATTGAGAGAAATTCAGAAAACAGTTTATATTTTAGAGATTATGCCGTCACTCTGGCCAAAATGGGACAGCCGGATATGGCGGAAGAGATTCTTGTGGAAGCTGTCGAACTTGGTTTAGGAGAAGACTCTATTTATATGGTTCAGGGAGAAATTGCGTATTCCAGAGGGGAGGATACTATGGCGGTAGAACGATTGTTGACAGCGGTTCGGGTTTCGGAAAGTGAAGAATTGAGGCGGCGGGCAACCCTTTTATGTGTCCAAGCTTACCAGCAGATGGGAGATGAGTATCTGGGCCAGGAGATGGAGCTGCTTCAGGATTCTATAAACTCGTTCGGAGTGGATGTGTCCATGCATCTGAAAGAACAGCTGGCAGATGCCTATGCCAGGAAAGCAAGGCAGTCAGAAACAGATGCAAAAGAATACTATCCCAGATCTCTGGAACTTTTTCAGGAATTATATAAAGAAGGCTACTCTACACGTCAGGTGATGGAAAATATCGGAATTCTATATCAGCAGATGGACCAGATGGAAGAGGCAGAGGAGATCTTAAATCAGATAACAGAACAATACCCCCAAGATTATCGGGCCTATAAACGGCTGGCGTTTCTGGAAGCAGATAAGCAGCAGAAAAAAGAGAATGAAGAGAGAGATTATACAAGGATGAAAGAACTATACGATAAATCAGTATCTTTATATCAGGAATCTCGGACGGAAGGAGATACAGAGATACAGATGCTGGAGAATATGATGCAGGATCTGGTGGATGGCGGATGGTTATAGGATATAAACAGATTAAAACGTATGAAAGAAGGAGAAGAGAATGACTTCAGGGATAATATTATTTATGACGGGTGTAGGCATAGGCGGACTGGCAGTGATATTAAGTTTGGTGTTGCTTTTTACAAAGAAAAGCAGCAAAAGAAGAATAGATGCTAAAATGAAGGAAAAATATTAATCAT
>CAYWRB010000611.1:0-283 GCA_964460025.1 uncultured Hungatella sp. | reverse complement strand
TCATAGAGATATATTTCAAAGAAAGGAAACCAAAACGGAATGATCCAGGCGGTTTCATCAGGAACTATACTGTCGTTCAATAGAAAAAATTGGTTAGTACGATTATGAAAAAAGAAAATAAAAAGTATTTTGTTACCGCCGCTATAGCGATTGCAAGTATTATTGTTATATTTATAGCAGTTATTGTAAAAAAACCAACAACCAAAAAAGGTTTGATGAACAGATGAACTTAGGAAATCGGTATTTGTCAGAGGAAAACTACGAAGCGGCAGTTATAGCATTT
>CAYWRB010000610.1:0-2124 GCA_964460025.1 uncultured Hungatella sp. | reverse complement strand
TTCTTTTCTCTGCCGCCAACTGTCCGTCAGGCCCGTATACCTTATAACAAATCTCCGCCGTCCCTATGGTATCGTCCCCCAAAAGGTGAGGCTCCACCGTTACCTTTCCCCTGCCGTCCTCCGCCAGAAACGACCGTAGAATCACTCCGCCAGTTCCATAGTAAGTGCGATCAAAACAGCATGCCTCTGTTATAATCACATTCACATCCCGATATAATCCGCCAAAAACCGTAAAATCTCCCGCCAGAGGAGAAATCTCATCAAAAGAACGGTTGTCCAAAAGAACGGCTACCTCATTCTCTCCATTCCTCTCACAATACTTCGTAATCTCAAAAGTAAACGCCGAATATCCTCCCTTATGCTCTCCTGCAAAACAGCCGTTCACATATACTCTGCACCAGCGATCTGCTGCCAGAAAATTCAGGAAAATCCGCTGTGTTTTCGTACAATCCAGCCAGACCTTCTTGCGGTACACAACCGTTCCCTTATAAGAATTTCCGTCCTCATACCAGGTATGAGGCAGATCAACCGTGGTAAACAGGTTTTCCTGCCAGGAAACCTCATCAATTTTATTCATCTTGCTGATATCTTCCTGTGGCAGCTTCTGAAACTCCCAGCCAATATTGATATTCCGAACCATAATGAAACATACCCCTTTCCGCTCTCTTCACATTTTGTCACTGTTGGACTTTACCTTTTCTTATCTTCCTTTTATAAAATCCTACAACATTTTTCCAAAATATGATAGAATAAAATCATCTAAAATAGTATTATTTATGAGGTGACGGAAATGAATTCTACCTTCCAAATGGCATGCCAGTTGATTCATGATATTTCTCATCTTTCCATACATATCCTGACACCTTCCACCCATGCCCCAAGTCCAATTCCCACAGGGTCAGATGAAACCGCCCTGTCCCAATTTATAAAGGATATAGAACCTAAAAAGTTTTACTACCTTACCGTTCAATATGAAATACACTGCATCCTGTTTCTCCTTAACAATATGCCTGTCTTCGTAGGTCCTTTCTGCTGTCTCATCTGGACAGAAGAAGAATGTGTGCAGTTTCTCCGCTCCGCCAACATACGGGATACAACGCCAATAGAACTACTGGCCTGCCGAAGCCAGTACCCGGTGATCCCCAAACAGGACGCACTGCATATTGCTCAATCCTTTACCCGGCTTTTCGATTCGTCCTCGGAAACCTGGGGGATTGCGGAGATGGATAATTTCTCCCCAAAACTCCCCGTGTCCCCGGATTCAGCCCGCCATCCTCTTAAAAATAATTACTCAGAGCTGATTCAGGAGCGTTATCGGACGGAACAGCGTTTTATCAGTGATGTGGAAAACGGCAATTCCCACGCTGCTATTCTGAATCTGAGAAATATGCAACGGGATGTAAAACCTCTAAAACAAATCGGCACCACACTGGAGAATGAAAGAATTGGAGCTGCCATTGTCCGCACCATGTTACGTCTGGCAGCCTTCCGTCAGGGACTTCCGGCCGCTACTATTGATCTTTTGTCTCAAAATAACACGGTGGCAACCAGACAGGCTGCCACCGTAGAAGACATTTATAAAGAAAAAGAAAACATGGTACGAATTTTTTGTCAGGAAATAAAAGCCCACAAAGAACACCGATACAGCAACCTGGTCTTAAGCATGATCCATTGCATTGACCGTCAGTACGCCCAGGATTTATCTATCCGTCAGATGGCTGATGAACGGAATATAAATATCAACCATCTGATCTCCGCCTTCCGCCGCGAAACAGGAGTCACCCCCGGCGCATATATACGTCAAACCCGCATGAGACATGGAGCCAGGCTTTTAGCGGAAACCGACTTAAGTGTCCAGGATATTGGCAGTATGGTGGGAGTGCCTGACGCCAACTATTTTATCAAACTGTTTAAAAAGGAATACTCTCTCACTCCCACACAGTACCGGAAGTTTCACCGGCTGTAATGTATCAGCAGAGAAACATCCGGACACCGGTCATTCTGTACCTGAGCTTTCACAGCACTATAAAGATTGCATTTTTGAGCATACCTCCATGTCCCGTAAATCATACCTGCTCAACAAAACGCACCTTTGATATGTCCCAGTATCTCCTGTATACAAAT
>CAYWRB010000609.1:0-2124 GCA_964460025.1 uncultured Hungatella sp. | reverse complement strand
AATTGTCAAAAACAATCACATATCTGTTCCCTGCATCCTCCAAATCCTTAACAGCCTTTAAAAGCCCGCTGCTATTCTTCTTACTTTCCATTTTATTACTCGGATACAGATATTTCAAAAAGGTGTCCCAAAACAGATACCCTGCCTTACCCTCTCTATCCTCGATCCATAAATATATTTTAGATGACATCTATTCACTTCTTTCTGCTTCTAAATGTTCAGGAATGCTCCTAAGTTGGCTCTCCCAGTCTCTCTCAAACTGCATGGTTACATCCGTAGATTCCTCGATCTATTTTGCAACCTTTTCACAGGGCATCCCATCTGCGAACATCCGGAAGGCAAATTCTTTCTTTATTTCCATTCTAGCCAGGTATTTTCCTACCGCAAATCCCCTGTCATATACCATATCATGAGGAAAAACAAGCACTTTCCCTCCCATATCAACTATCACCCCTATATAAAAATAAATTTTTGAATCTTCCTCTTGTTAGTTAGATAATAGCATAGAACAGGAAGAATGACAATTAAGTTTCGCATATACCTTTGATTCATAACCAGGCCCCGGCTATCTCACGCCAGGGCCTTATGCGGTTTAACATTCATTTCCGTTCCAGCGGTTTCTTTCATCCTGGCTCCGAAGTTCCGCATACCACATCGCTTTCGCCTCTTTCCGGTTCGTATCCAGACAATCCATAATATAAAGCCACTCACCTTCTGTTAAGTCTATAAACTCCCTCCGGATCCCTTCCGCCTCGTCCATCAGGATAGGGAGAATACCGTTTCTGCCATGCCCGAGAGGGGCATAACAATTCATGATTTCAAGACGGTATGGATAGTCCTTTGCCGGTGAGCAGGTAATGCTCACTGAATAACAGGCATTTTTCCCTGCTTTATTCTTCGCCTTCTGATGTTTGGCAGGCGGAGCATAGACCACAAGCGGTTTGTTTCCGGTTTGCATCCCCCTCTGGTATACCGCCTCTCCCCCTTCTCCCTTGGGTTTATAATCTTTCAGGCATCCCAAGTCAAAATATCCCAGTGCCTCCTCAATCGCATCGATCTGGGCCTGGTTTTTGGGATATTCCTTAAGCTTTCCTCTCAGAAAATCTGCCTGCCGTTCCATTGTTGCCACCATCTCCTCCGCTTTTCCTGACTCCTCTGCTTCCAGGAGAAGATCTCCAGGAGTTTTTCCCGCCAGTTTTCCCATTTTAAGGGGTGTGAAAGCAGCCGGAATGGAGCCGGCCGCTCCGTCCCCTTTTATCTGCGAAGCAGTCTCTGCCTGGAAATTGACTGACCGGAAAATTGCCTCCTCGGCACAGTCTATACGCTTTTTCAGCAGCGGCATATCCCTTAAAGGAAGGTTTGCTACCAGAGATTGTTTCTTCTCATAGCAGAACAGCGATATCAGATAAATGGAACGGTTGGAAAAGATGTTGAGAAACGGGTCTCCCTCTTCCTCCGTCATCTTCTTCAGACGGTCAATAACAGACAGACGGTAATTACTCCTTGGGATGTCCACCACCTGCCCGGCATATTTCCGGTTGTTTTTCTCTTCTCTCATCCGTAAATCTCCTTGTCCGATTGCTCTGTACATACCGCTCTTTTGCCTCAGCCTCCAGGGCACATAACAGCGGTGACTGGTTCTGCTTAGGGTTACATGGAAGCAGTTTCCGGATTTCCATTTGATGTCTGATCTTTCCCATAAAATAGCTGGCTGTCAAAGTGCCTAACAAGGTCACATGCCTGGGTGTCCCCATTCTCCGATATTCTTTTCCTCCATGGAAGGACACTGCCTCCAGCTGCGGTGAAAAAAGCTTCACTCCCTTTCCTTCCTGCATATACCGGTAAAATGTTTCTCCAACCGGGAACAGGGTCAGATTCTCCAGCAAAAATACCGGGGCCGGATTCCCCTCCCCATAGGGTCCAAAAACAGTGACCGCTTCCATCACCTTCCCGATGTCATCCTCCTGAATCCTTAAGTCATACATATCTTTGCATTCCTTCCGGAATTCCTTTCCAGATAAGCCTTTGAGCAGTGACAACCGGAATGTTTCCAAGTCTTTATGTTCCAGAAACAGCCCTACGGCTGCCCCATGGCCTCCATATTTGATCAGGCAGGTCCTGTTC
>CAYWRB010000608.1:0-2130 GCA_964460025.1 uncultured Hungatella sp. | reverse complement strand
TGTAAGACAGAATCAGAAGTCAGGGAAGATGTGGTGGTGCTTCATAAATGCAAGATTACAAAAGAGGATATCCCTGTTCACATAGGAAAGGCAACAGCAAATGCCTGTGTTGGATAGTGGATGATAATGAAAACAGAATAATGGGACTAGCTTGTAGAAACAGCCACTAGGATGTGCTGATATTACAGTGGTCTACGAACAGGTATGTTAGTAGAATGCTGTAAAAAATCAGAGATTCTAGTGGCTTTCTTAAGTTCAGCCATTTTTAGGGAATTGCCTGTTTACGTTGGACAGGCAGTTCCCTTTTTTCATTGTGAAAAGGATATTACCTATTGCGCGGAGATTGCGGTGTGATTTTTTACGGTTTATCTGAAGTGCGAAAAGAGAATAAAGGAATGAAGTCGATGGGGAGTATTTTTCTTCCCTAAAGAAATTTGAAAAAAGTTTTTAAAGGTGCAAAAAGCCTGCACCTTTAACCAATATCCTGTGTTCACAAGGCAAGGAAAACGAGGAAGGAGGTGTGCGGGGATGGCGAAAAACATGACACCAAGCGAGCGCCGTGAGGCGATCTTAAATGTCCTGTGTAAAAGAAGGCAGGACACCATTGCGAACTTGGCGCATGAATTTGATGTTTCGGTCCGGACCATTAAATATGACATCGAAGAGCTTACCCTCGCTCACCCGATTGAAACCATCCGTGGCAGATACGGCGGAGGAGTGAAAGTGGCTGATGGATATTACATCGGGCGCAAATACTTGAAGCCGAACCAGCAGGAATTGCTTAAGCGGTTGTCGGAACAGCTAACCGATGAGGACAAGGCAGTGATGGACAGCATCCTCAGAGACTTTGCTTTGTAGGAAATATTGACGAGTACCCCACGGCCATGAGAGCCGAATGTGAAAGGATGATTTTATTATGAGAAAAGTTTTTATCTGCTCCCCATATCGGGGAAACATCGAGGAGAACATGAAAAAGGCAAAATTCTACGGGAAGATTGTCATTGGGACAGGGAGAATCCCTGTAATCCCGCATCTCTATTTTCCAACATTCCTCGATGAGAATAATCCCAACGAGAGAATGACAGGTATTGAGATGGGCTTGGAACTGATGGATTCCTGCGATGAGGTGTATGTGTTCGGATTCGACATCACGGAAGGCATGAAGTTTGAGCTTGACCATGCCAGAAAGAAAAAGAAACCTGTCCGGCTTTATGATGACAGATTTAATGCAGTAAATGTCAGGACGCTACCGATTGATGAACGTGCCACGCCGGAATACCGTATGGCGGTTCAGGGGCTGAGACTGGAATAAAGGAGGAGAAGATTTATGAATGAGGCATTAATGAAGATGGCGGAAGGATATGAGATGATTGCCGCCGGAATTCGGCAGATGATTTCGGAAGGCAGGAGCTTGCCGGAGGGACCAGGGAAAGTGCCTGAAAAGAAGGAAGCTGCGGGAACGGTATCTCCCAAAGAGGCCGCAAAAGATGAGCCGCAGATTGACAGAAAAACCGTCCGCACCTTCCTGACGGAAAAGTCCAGAGCCGGGAAAACGTCAGAGGTCAAGAACCTCATTACCGAGTTTGGATACAGCAAGCTGTCGGATGTGCCGGATGAGAAACTCGGCGCGCTGTACCAGAAAGCGCAGGCGCTCTGATGGGCGCGCATGCAAGGTTTTCCCCATCGTCCGGCAGGCGGTATTTAAGCTGCCCGCCGTCCCTTAAGCTGGAAGAGCAGTTTGCGGATGAGCAGTCCCCGTATGCGGCGGAGGGGACTGCCGGACATGAGATGGCGGAATACCTTATCAAAAAACATCTGAAGAAAAGAACCAAGCGGCCTGTCTCTGATTATTATTCGGATGAACTGATGGAAGCAGTAGAGGATTACGCTGCCTATGGCATTGAACAGATTGAGACGGCAAGGAAGGAATGCCCCGATCCGTATGTTGGCGTGGAATTGAAGGTAGATTTGAGCGGTCGTGTGGAAGGGTGCTTCGGAACAGCAGACCTTGTGGTGGTGGATTCCCGGAAAATCCATATTATCGATCTGAAACTCGGCAAGGGCGTCATGGTGGAAGCGGAAGAGAATGTGCAGCTCATGATTTATGGGCTCGGAGTTCTCGATATGCTG
>CAYWRB010000607.1:0-2130 GCA_964460025.1 uncultured Hungatella sp. | reverse complement strand
CTGCTATGTAAAAGGTTCCGGTGCTATCTTCAGCAAGTTGGAAGAGCTTTTGGGAATTACCAACGGAGAATGTACGCCTGACGGACGTTTCTCCCTGGATTCATGCCGCTGCGTAGGTGCATGCGGATTGGCGCCTGTTATGATGATTAACGACGAAGTCTATGGAAGACTGGTGCCGGACGATATTCCAGGTATTCTTGCAAAATATAAATAAAGCAGGTACATAAATCTATGATGACTGAGATTTCCCTGAATATATTAGATGTAGCGGAAAATTCCACAAAGGCAGGCGCCACCCTGGTAACCATTACGGTGGAGGCGGATTTCGGTGCGGACCAGCTGACTGTCACCATTGAGGACAACGGCTGCGGCATGACGCCGGAACAGGTGGAGCGGGTCACAGACCCATTTTTCACAAGCCGTACCACAAGAAAAGTGGGGTTAGGCGTCCCTTTCTTCAAATATGCGGCGGAAAGTACGGGCGGAAGTTTTCGGATTGATTCCACCGTAGGCGTCGGCACCACGGTGACGGCCACATTTACTCTGTCCCATATTGACCGGATGCCCCTTGGAGACATCAATACCACGATTCATACTCTGGTGGTCTATCACCCGGAGACGGATTTCGTGTATTCCTACCGCTACAACGACAAGTCCTTTACCATGGACACACGGGAATTCAAAGCGATTTTGGGAGATATTTCCTTTGACACTCCTGAAATCTCTGCTTATATCCTGGAATTTCTCAACGAGAATAAATTGGAAACTGACGGCGGCGCCCAGTACTAGGCGCCAGAATTGGAGGTAAATTTTATGAAATCTCTTGAAGAGTTAAAGGCGATCCGCGAAAGAATGCAGAGCCAGGTAAGCATGCGGGGCGAAGACCACACCCATACCCGTGTGGTTGTAGGCATGGCTACCTGCGGCATTGCCAGCGGTGCAAGACCTGTTTTGACAAAATTATCCAATCTGGTTCAGGAAAAGAATTTAACGGACAAGATTTCCGTGACCCAGACCGGCTGCATCGGCCTGTGCCAGTATGAGCCTATCGTGGAAGTTATGGAACCAGGCAAACCAAAGGTGACTTACATTAAGATGACCCCTGATAAGGCAGAAGAAATCGTAGAGCGTCATCTCATCGGCGGTCATGTAGTTGATGACTACACCTTAAGTTCAACAGACATCAAATAAGGAGGAGCCCAGATGTATCGTTCACATGTATTGGTTTGCGGTGGAACAGGATGTACTTCCTCCGGAAGCCAGCAGATTATGGAAACATTAAAGGCCGAGATTGAGAAAAACGGCCTTTCCCAAGAGGTATCCGTAGTTCAGACCGGATGCCATGGTCTTTGTGCATTAGGACCCATTATGATTATTTATCCGGATGCCACCTTCTACTCCATGGTTAAGGTAGAAGATATTCCGGAGATTGTATCCGAACACTTATTAAAAGGAAGAGTTGTAACCCGCCTTCTGTATCAGGAGACCGTTACCCCGGCCGGTGTCAAGGCCCTGATTGATACGGATTTCTACAAAAAACAGCACCGTATCGCCCTGCGCAACTGCGGTATCATCAATCCTGAGGTGATTGAAGAGTACATAGGCACCGGCGGCTATGAAGCCCTGGGCAAGGTTCTCACCGAGATGACTCCGGATGATGTGATTCAGTGTCTTCTGGATTCCGGCCTCCGCGGAAGAGGCGGCGGCGGATTCCCCACCGGCTTAAAATGGAAGCTGGCCAAGCAGAATGACGCTGACCAGAAGTATGTGTGCTGCAACGCCGACGAAGGCGACCCAGGTGCATTTATGGACCGTTCCATTCTGGAAGGCGATCCTCATGCGGTATTGGAGGCTATGGCTATCGCAGGATACGCCATCGGCGCTTCCCAGGGTTATATCTACGTTCGTGCAGAGTATCCCATCGCCGTAGAGCGTCTTAAAATCGCCATCGGCCAGGCAAGAGAGATGGGGCTTTTAGGCAAGGATATCTTCGGCTCCGGCTTTGATTTTGATATTGATTTAAGACTGGGTGCAGGCGCATTCGTCTGCGGCGAGGAGACCGCTCTTATGACCTCCATCGAGGGCAACCGCGGCGAGCCAAGGCCAAGGCCTCCGTTCCCGGCGCAGAAA
>CAYWRB010000606.1:0-2131 GCA_964460025.1 uncultured Hungatella sp. | reverse complement strand
TTTGTTCTTCACTGCGGTATGCCGAAAAACCTGGAATCCTACTATCAGGAGGCCGGTAGAGCCGGGCGTGACGGGGAGCCGGCGGAATGTATTCTGTACTATGCCGGGCAGGATGTGATTACCAATCAGATGTTTATCGACCACAATCAGGACAACCAGGAGCTGGACCCTGTGACTCGGGCTATTGTGCGTGAGAGGGACATAGAACGATTGAAGAAAATGACATTTTACTGTTTTACCAATGAATGTCTTCGGGATTATATTCTGCGGTATTTTGGGGAGTATGGCAGCAATTACTGCGGCAATTGTTCCAATTGCCTGAGCCAGTTTGAAGAAGTGGATGTGACAGAGATTGCCAGAGGGATTATTGGTTGTGTGGAGAGTTGTCAGCAAAGGTATGGAACCAATGTGATTATTGACACGGTACATGGAGCCAATACGGCGAAGATCCGGAATTATTGGATGGACAGGAATCCGTATTACGGAGAATTGGCAAAGGAACCTACATACAAGCTTCGCCAGGTGATGAATTACCTCCAGTTAAATGAGTACCTGACCGTGACAAATGATGAGTATGCCATTGTGAAACTGACCAGGAAGTCCAGGGCTGTTTTGGAGAGGCAGGAAACCCTTATCATGAAGATGGCAAAAGAGCAGGAGCGCCGGGGAAAAGATAAAACGGAAGGAGAAAAGGGGAAGAAAGGCCGTAAAGGGCTGGCAGCCGGTTTGTCAGGAGGAACCTTTACGGAAAAGGAGGAAGCGCTGTTTGAGAAGCTGCGAAGCCTTCGGATGGAGATTGCCAGAGAAGAAAAGGTGCCTCCCTATATTGTATTTTCGGATAAAACCCTGACTCATATGTGCATCGTGAAACCGAGAAACAAGGCGGAGATGCTGTCCGTATCTGGGGTGGGAGAGTTTAAGTATACAAAATACGGGGAGCGTTTTCTGCAGTGTGTGAAAAAGAGTATGCAAGATGACTCGGGAGACAGCCAATGAAAATGCGTATGTTTAATGATGAAGAGTGAGAATCTTCCTTAAAAACCCGGTAAATTTTTTCTCCACAACAAGGTAGGAGACATAAGAGCATCCCAATGTTACTAGAACCATAACCACAAACCCGGCGATTTTTGGCATAGGGCTTAAGTTTCCGGCAGCTAATTTAAAAAGGGCTGTTGTAAAGTATTCAATCAGGTAAATGGAGTAAGACATATTTCCCAGTTCCACCAAGGGCCTGGGGAATTTTTTCTTGTCCCAGACCAGAAGCATAGCACAGAAAAACAGAAACATAGGAATCCCCGGATAAAGAAAGCGGGGAACCTCGTCGATTCTACCGCCAAAGGGAATCATCCACAGGAACAGAAGGACAGAGACCCATGGAAGAATCTGCTGAATCAAGGAAACTTTCTCATGAGCGTACTTCTGAGTCTGCATCCGCGCCTGCTGCCGTCTCATAAGATTAATCAGATAGAATGCACCCATTCCCATAGAGAACTCAAGCAAAAAGGAATTGGCATAATATTCCAGATAGAAGCTGCCTTCAGGTGGCAGGCATTTTGGTAGAAGATGACCTGCCGCCACCAGAAAGCAGGAGATTCCTGTAGCTGCAATGGCACGATGCCGGTGGGAAATCTTCATTGCCAAGAAAAAGATAAGGTAGAACATCACCTCATAATTCAGCGTCCATCCTGCTCCCAGAATCGGAGTGTCATAGCCGGAACTGTTTACAAAAGGAATAAAGAGCATGGATTTGATCAGATACTCCGGCTTTGCCTCACTCATAATGGAAAGCCCTGGACGTACACAGATGATACCGTAATAGAAAAGGGTCAAAAGCCAATAGAGAGGCAGAATACGAATGCCTCTCTTTAAAAGAAATCCCTTATCCGATTGTTCAGACTGGGTGGAATAGATCATGATATAGCCGCTTACGAAACTGAATAATTCCACACCGAAATATCCGAATTCCCCGGCGATTCCTGAGTGATACACAATCACACAGAAGGCACCCAGGAAACGGAGAAGCTGGATGATGTCAATCCGTCTCACTTCGCTGTGCTCCCTTTTATTGGCCTGTTTCGAACCTTTTTTATTTCCGCGAGCAACGAGCCAAGTGGGTATGCTTGCATACACA
>CAYWRB010000605.1:0-2133 GCA_964460025.1 uncultured Hungatella sp. | reverse complement strand
AGGGATACAAATGCAGGAATACAAATGCTAAGGAGCCGGAATGAAGCTATCGAAAAGACTTGAGACAGTGATCTCTTTTGTGGAGAAGGGAAGCCGTGTTGCGGATGTGGGGACGGACCATGGGTATGTTCCCATTGTTTTGGCAGAGAGGGGCATCGCAGCAGAGTGTCTGGCTATGGATGTGAGGGAAGGGCCCTTAAGGCGGGCCACGGACCATATCAGGCAGCATGGGCTGGAAGAAGTCATTGAGACCAGGTTAAGCGACGGGGTAAAAGCGTTAAAGGCCGGGGAGGCCGATACGGTGATTGCCGCCGGAATGGGCGGAGAACTGGTGATCCATATTTTGGAGGATGGCAGAAGGCTTTGGGATCAGACAAAACACTGGATTCTGTCTCCTCAGTCGGAGATTGATAAAGTACGGGACTTTTTAATAAAGAACGGATTTTTCATTGACAGGGAGGAGATGGTAAAAGAAGATGGGAAATATTATACCGTCATGGATGTGATACGGGGAAAGATGGAAGAGCCGGCTCCCTGGGAACTGCTTTACGGGCCTTGTCTGGTAAGGGAAAAACATCCGGTACTCAGGGAATTTCTTCTAAAGGAGAAAGAGGGACTGACAGGAATCCTGGACGGACTTGAAAACCGGACGGGGGAGAGGGCAAAGGACAGAACCCTGGAACTGAAAAGGCTGCTTTCATGGACGGAGCAGGCTCTGGAAGCGGTAGAGGAAACACCAAAAGAAAGGGGATGCAAAAGATATGAGGGTGAAGGAGTGGATGGAACATCTGGAAATGCTGGCACCGGTTTCTCTGGCCTGTGAATGGGACAATCCGGGACTTTTGGCCGGAAGAGGGGACAAGGAGGTAGGGAAGGTACTGATCGCCTTAGACGCCACGGATCAGGTCGTAGACATGGCGGTGGAAGAAGGGGCGGATCTTTTGCTGACCCATCATCCCCTTATCTTTCAAGCAGTAAAAAAGGTAAACGACCAGGATTTTATCGGAAGGCGGCTGGTGAAGCTGATTCAGGCAGATATCAGTTACTATGCCATGCATACCAATTTTGATGCGGCTCCCGGATGTATGGCGGATCTGGCGGCGGAAAGGCTTTCTTTGTCGGATACCGTTCCCTTGGAAATCATGGGGGAGGCAAAGGGGATTCCCTATGGCATCGGAAAAGCAGGGAATTTATCCAAAGAGTTGACTTTAAGGGATTTGGCTGATAAAGTAAAAGAAAGGTTTGGCCTTTTATCCGTCACGGTTTATGGGGCAGAGCAGTCGAAAGAGCCGGTAAAAAGGATTGCCATCTGCCCGGGATCCGGAAAAGGGATGACAGAGGCAGCCATCAAAGCAGGAGCCCAGGTGCTGATCACCGGGGACATGGGACATCACGACGGGATTGACGCGGCGGCAGAGGGACTGGCCATTATGGATGCGGGACATTATGGGCTGGAGCATATATTTGTGGATTTTATGGAGGAGTACTGTATCAAACATATGGGCTCATCTGTGGATATCCAAAAAGCGCCAATACAGTTTCCATCCGTGTCCTGGTAAGAGGAGGAACGCTTGTGAAACGTAAGTTTCACAACTGGAATCGTTCCGACGACTTGGCAGGTGTCGCCTTTGGCGACGCGTGCCGTTACCTTAGAGGAGGAACGCATAGAAGAACGCATAGAAAAAGGAGGGGATTTCATGGCAAAACTCAAGATTGGGGACAACATAAGAGAGTACGAAGCAGGCACTACATATTTAGAAATTGCCAGACAGTATCAGGACCAGTATAAGTATGACATCATGCTTGTATCCGTAAACGGAAAGCTGGCGGAATTGAGAAAAACCGTTTCTAAAGATTGTGAACTGAAATTCATTACGGCGGAGCAAAAACCAGGCTTCCAGACTTATCAGAGAACCGCAAAGCTGATCATGTTAAAAGCGTTTTATGAGGTTGTAGGGGCGGAAAATATCGAGAAAGTTACCATAAAATTTTCCGTTGGGAAAGGATTGTTTGTAAAGCCAAGCGGAAACTTTGACCTGACCTTGGAGCTTTTGGAGCAGGTAAAGGGCAAGATGAGGGAATATGTGGAAAAGGAGCTTCCCATTGAAAAAAGAAGCATGAATACGGAAGCTG
>CAYWRB010000604.1:0-2135 GCA_964460025.1 uncultured Hungatella sp. | reverse complement strand
TTCTGGAAGAGGGACAGGTGAAGACTCCGGATGTGGGAGGAACGGCCACTACGGTAGAGTTTCAGCAAGCGATTATGGAAAGATTATAGGATATCCTTATGTTAAGCCTTCCAGTTTCGGAAGGCATTCTAAGGGGATTGGGTATGAATAAGATCTGCAGGGATATTTTTAAGTCTATTCATGAAGGCCGCTGGCTCAGCATTGAATATAAAAATAAAGATCAGAATATCACCAATTATTGGATTGCCGTCAAGAACATCCGCGTATCCAGGCGGATGTTGGTTGTTGACGGCTTTCATCTGGTGCAGCATACGATGCAGGAGCTCTCTGTCTACATGGATTCCATTCAGTCAAGCCAGGTGATAGAGGGCTCATATTATGAGACCAATCCCAGACTTTTGGAGGACATCCTTTGTCATCCGGAAAAATACAAAACCATCTTCGATCATGTTTCCAACTTGAAAATCCTGAATTATCTGATGGACTGCAGCCGTCTGGATACCACTCCTTATAAAACAGACTATGGACTTATCAGCTATTTGGACGGGGATTCGTTGAAACAGGGAATGTATTATCTTGACGAAAGCCAGTTTACACAGATCGTAAAAAATTTTCAGAGAAAAGCGGAAGAAGCATCCGGCGCCGAAGCTTTGGATTCTCATCGGCTGAAACTACAGCAGCTGGCCATGAATGTCGTAAGCCTTAACACGAAAAAGGGGTTGTATGTCCTGGCTTACCGGAAGCTTTACCTGGATGTCCGGGCCAGAAGCCTGGTTCCTGCCAGGGAGATCACAATCTGCAGGGAATTTACGGTGGACGGAGAACGGATCAGTATCCGCAAATTTATGGATCCGGGAGACTATGAACTGCTGGATGAATTTGAAGCCAATGAGGAGCTGATCAAGGACAGGATCACAAGCTACAGCAGGCAGATTCAGGGAGTGGATGACATGCCGTACCTGATTGCAATCGAGGGAAGGCTCCAGGCAGATCTGAACCGGGAGTACAAGGGCATTCTGGACATGTATGAAAAGGACAAGGTTACCTTTCCCATAAAGGCATTTTTCGGGGATCTTTTAAACCGTCCGGACAGAAGGAAAGAGTATCCCATTGCCCTGATCAACAACCGGATCAATCTGGACCAGCTTCTGGCCATTCACAAGGCCATGAAATATCCTCTCACCTATGTTCAGGGCCCTCCCGGAACCGGCAAGACCAACACCATTATCAATACGATTGCCACCGCATTTTTTAACGAGAAAACGGTTCTGTTGGTATCCTACAACAACCACCCCATTGACGGTGTGGTTGATGCTCTCAGCTGTCTGACCTATCATGGGCAGGTCATCCCGTTTCCGATTCTGAGGCTGGGAAGCTTGGAAAGGGATAAAAAGGCCCTGGTATCGATCCGTGAACGTTACGAAATGGTAAAGCAGATCAAGGTTTTCTCCAATACTCTGGAGAAAAACAAGGGGGACCGGATCCGCCGGACCCGGGAACTGACGGCACTTTTGAAGCGTCATGAAGAGTATCTGGATCTGACGGAAAGGAAAGAGGCGCTGGAAAAACTGATTGATGCCAACCATCAGCTGACTTTTACCGCAGAACTTCAGGGAAGGCAGTTGTATCAGGTGGAGAAACGTCTGGAAACGGTGGGAAACGTGACGGATCAACAAGCCCTTGAGCTTCTGGAGAATGACCAGGAGGATTTTTACAAATATCTGTTCTATATGTCGGCCAATTATATCAAGCGTTTGGATGAGCCTAAAAATGAGGAACTTCGGAAGATTATTTTTACGGAAGATGAGGGGCAGCGGACAGAGGCATTTGAGGATTATTTAAAAAGCACTGAGAATATAAAGAAGCTTCAGCGGATCTTTCCCATTGTGGGAACCACCTGTATCTCGGCCCACAAGCTGGGGGAGCCTAAGCCCCATTTTGATATGGTAGTCATGGACGAGGCCAGCCAGTGCAATCTGGCAATCGGGCTGATTCCCATTATCCGAGGAGAGAATCTCCTTCTGGTGGGAGATCCTCAGCAACTGAATCCGGTGATCCTGCTGGATTCCAAGGACAACAACATTCTGCGGAAAAATTATTCCGTGACGAAGGAATATGATTATCTGAACAATTCG
>CAYWRB010000603.1:0-2137 GCA_964460025.1 uncultured Hungatella sp. | reverse complement strand
CTCGGTACGGATTTTCTCAAAATTCTCAATACCGACAGGCAGTTTTGTTCTAATCTTCAAATCTGCACGCGCCTCCCTGCTGATTACCATTTACGGATTTCTGTGGCTAACACATCTAACACTTCATGTTCTTTCTCCCATTATATTCTATTTTCCTTTGGGTTACAAGAAATAATTGCTGCCTTCCGTGCTCTCTCCCTCTTATTTCCTCCACCGTACACCTAAGTCCCTCTTCCATATGGATTCTGGCCGACCACCCCAGCTTCTGTAATTTTGAGGCATCCAGCATAGCCTTGGTAGCTGTGGAATATCCCTTTCTCTCCTTTTCCTCCGGAAGTTCAAATACCACGCTGGTACCTGCAATCCCTGCCAGATACTCTGCTAACTTCTTTAAAGTAATATCTGATTCCTCATCCGCCAAATTGTAAGCTTCTCCCGAAGCACCAAACACCATAGAATACAGGATTCCTGCTGCCGCATCCGTAACAAAACTATAGGAATATTTCTGCATACCCTCGCTCTTAAGAACAATATTCTCTCCTGCTGCCGCTTTCTTGATAAACTGGGAGATGGCTTTCGTATCAGACTTAAGCATGGTAGGTCCATAGACTCTGCTTAATCTGGGAATCACAAAATCCATATCATACGTTTCTCTGTATGCATTGCACAGCGTTTCCCCTATTCTCTTGCTCTCCGGATATCCGGCCCGCAATGTGTTACAGTCAATGTATCCCAAGTAGTTCTCATCAAATTTCTCCGTATCTCCACGGTTCTCCCCATATACCTCCACCGACGACACAAAACAAAAAAGCCCTGCCTCATGGGAAACTCCATAATCAAGCAGGTTTTTTGTTCCGATTACATTGGAAGTAATGGTTCCTATGGAATCCTGAGAATACAGCTTGGGGTGGGTGTTGCTAGCTGCATGAATAATATAATCTACGTAACCGCATTCCGGTATCCCTTTATTTACATCGCAAGAAAGGTAATGGAACATCTTATGGCTCCAATAGGCTCCGAAACGGCTCTTAGCCGTCTCTTCATTTCTGCTGAGAGCGATTATCTGGATTCCTTCCTTTTTCTCCTCCAACAAACGATTCCACAGCATAAAGGCATCTATCAGGCAGGTTCCCACCATTCCTGTGGCGCCGGAAATCATGATTGTCTTTCCTTTCAGCTTCCTCCACAACTCCTCCTGCTCTGTCAAATGCTGCAGTTCCCGTTGATATTCTGTCATTTCTGCATTCATGCTCTTTCCCTCACCTTCAAAGCAGCATAATCCTTCCCGTATGCGCCATTCTGTAATCATTTCTGTGATACATAAAAAACAACGTTGTCAGACTCTCCCCCAGATATCCTATGTACCGGTCCGCCCGCTCACTGCCTTTGGGAGTGCTCAGCTCTTCCGTTCTCTCCAGAATCGGAAAAATCCAGTCACAGTATTCTTTAAAAATGTGTTTCCTGGCAATGAACATGTTGTAATTATAAAAATACGGCTGTGAAAATATTTCCTCCAGCTTTTTCGCATACTCCGGAGAAATTTCCTTCACAGACCGAACCATGGCTTCCCAGTCCGAGGCCCTCAGATACCGCTTATGATGTTCGTCAGCCGACGGATAATGAATCGTGGGATATGGAAGAATCACATCAATATCATGGTTTTTGATTCGATACAAATCTTCCTCCGTCACATCCAATATACGGCGGTAGTGGAACAGGCCCAGATAATCCTTAGTCTCACAGCCGCTCTCCACACCGTTTCCGTTCGCTTCTCCGTTTCTGCTCTCCACACCGTTTTTGCTCCCCGCTCCGGTTCCGCCCACTGCTCTGTCTCTGCCCGCTGCTCCGGTTCCATCCACTGCTCCATTTCTGCCCGGTGCTCTGTTTCCGCCCACTGCTCCGCATGTTCCGTGTTTTCCCACCCAGTACATGGCGGAAAGTTCACTGTAGTTCACATTTTTTGCCGATATATTCTCCCCTGTGTCATCCCGGATATCTGATATATGAATGTCCGTCAACGCAGCACCGGCCTGAATAGTCCGTATCCACTCCGGTGTCTCATACTCCCTTTGGAGCGGTTTGTCCTTATAAAATTTTGCCATATAGACCTGCAGAGAAATTTTCTCTAACCCCTTCG
>CAYWRB010000602.1:0-2137 GCA_964460025.1 uncultured Hungatella sp. | reverse complement strand
ATATTTCTGGCACTGCTCTCCCCACCGTTTTCTTTATGTACGACCTTAATTCGATGATCCTTTTTTCCGAACTCATCCAGCATCTTTTCAGAACCATCTATAGATCCATCATCAATACAAATAATTTCCAAATCTGTATATGTTTGCTGGCAGATGCTATTTAAGCATCTAGGGAGCTCATTTTTTGTATTATAAACAGGTACAATTACTGATATTGTCTTCACATATTTACCTCATCTACGCAATTTGATGCTCTGTCCTTCTTATAATCTCATTTTGCAGAGATTCCTCTAAGGCGACAAAGTATGCACTAAATCCGGAAACTCTTATAACCAAATTTCTGTATCTGCATGGTTCTTTTTGTGCTGCCAGCAAAGTATCCCTATTTAAAGTATTAAACTGGAGCTCCAACCCCCCCGCATCAAAGTACTCTTCAATCAGCATCCTCACCGATTGTTGGTGTTTTTCCTTTATAAAAAAATCAGCCATTAATTTCAAATCAAGAACCATGCCATTGCTAAAGTGATCCATATCGATATGTGCCACAGAGTTAACCACCGCCGTCGGACCATTCCTGTCCATCCCTGCTGTCGGAGAAAGGGAAGGAGAAAGGGCCTCACCTGACTTCCTCCCATCCGGGGAAGCACCTGTTAGCTCTCCCATTGTGGCATGAAAATAGGATGTATAAAATCCGGCCTGAAAGACTCCTTTTGAATATTTCATCGATTCATCTTCCAGAATCTCCGTAAACCACCGGGTTAAATCCTTCACTTTCATATCAACAGACAGGATATCATTGCCATATTTGGGACATACCAGCATCTTCCTGCGAATCAGCTCATTTTCTTCAAAGTTCTTCTTTAATATAACAGCCAGTTCGCTTAGTTTGATAATCTTTTCTTTAAACACCAAGATCTCAATTACTTCCAGAGAATCTGCCACGGTTGCGATTCCGACACAATCCAAAGTCAAATTATGATAAATCGTTCCGTTATTAGTTACATCTCTTCCATTTTCCAGGCACCCCTGCATCATACTGCTCATACAGGGCACCGGCCAATAAGTTCCATACTGCTTACTCAGAGTATCTATAAATCCGCATACAAATCTTGTAAAATATTCTAATTCTCTCTTGTACCACTCATAAAATTCTTGAAAATCCTGAATCTCGTCTAATACATGGTTTTCCGCCAGCTGCCAGTTTAATCCAGTAACCTGGCATTTTCCTCCGTTCAGCATCAGCTCAAGAATTTTCTGCCAGTTCAATCTGGCCCCTTCCGTATGTGAATACTCTTTTCCCCCTGCCGATAATTCCACACATCCTACAATAGAGTAATTCCATGCATCTTCTTCTGAAATGCCTGCATTCATCTTTGCTTTTACCGCAATCTCATCATTATACAGTTCCGGAAAGCCCATACCTGTCTCTATTAATTCAAATGCCTTTTTCCAAACATCCTCTGACATATTTTTATGTACTCTTAATGACAATTGTGGCTGATCACCGCGAACTGCCAGGGTTGCATTCATACAACATATGGTCAAATCATTGCACATATCCTTTCCGCTTTGCTCCGAACCCCCAATGGTGACATTCTGCCATCCCATTTCATATTCCGCAATTTTCCTCCAGAATGCGGTAATCATCCCCTGTGCTACTTCTCTTGTTATCCTCCCCACTTCCAAATCTTTTTTATAGTAAGGATACAGATACTGATCCAATCTTCCAAAGGAGATCGAGCCGCTTCCGCCTTCTGCAAGGATATGTTCATGAGCCAATAAAATCAGCTGCAATGCTTCATGAAAGCTGGCAGGCGGATAAAAAGCAATCCTGCTGCAGCTATCCTGTATTTGCTTAAGATTGTCTCTCTTCCGTATTTTATACTTTTTACCTGCCTCTTCCGCATACTTTAAAATCCTCTTCTGCATGGCCATTAATACGATCTTCTCTGCCGAATAAAAGTTTCTCTCTTCATTGTCTTCTTCACATGTTTCCATGCTGCGCTGAACACGGTTAATCCGATTTTGGATTCCTTCCTGAATTAGCTGATCATAAGCTGGCACCACATGCGCGCCTGGTGCTCTTGTAAATAGCCCTATTTTTTCCGTTTCCAGCATACACTTATATTTTTCACCC
>CAYWRB010000601.1:0-2141 GCA_964460025.1 uncultured Hungatella sp. | reverse complement strand
CAATAAATTTAAAGATTTAGTTGAAAAATTTTCTAAAAAGGGTTATGATATAATTGTTTTAAATACGATTTGCAATGCAACACAGGAAAGACAAGTGGAAGCGGAGCATATAGCTTCTGAGGTAGATGCCATGATTGTCGTCGGCGGAAGGAACAGTTCCAACACCCATAAGCTATATGAGATATGCCGGAAAAAATGCAAGAACACTTATTACATTCAAACACTGGACGATTTGGATCCTGAAAGTGTAAATTCTGTGCGCAGCGTAGGTATTACAGCGGGGGCATCTACCCCAAAGAAAATCATTGAGGAGGTTCATACTAATGTCAGAGCAATTAAACGAGTTTGAACAATTATTGGAGGAATCATTAAAAACAATACGTACAGGAGAGATTGTCACTGGAAAGGTCATTGACGTAAAAGAAGACGAAATCGTCTTGAATATCGGTTATAAATCAGACGGCATTATTCCCAGATATGAATATACCAATGAGCCAGGGGTTGATCTCACCACCGTAGTAAAGCCGGGGGATGAGTTGGAAGCAAAAGTCATCAAGGTCAATGACGGCGAAGGTCAGGTTGCCCTGTCCTACAAGAGGCTTGCGGCCGACAGAGGCAACAAGAGGCTGGAAGAGGCATTTAACAATAAAGAAGTACTGACAGCCAAGGTGGCTCAGGTTCTGGACGGCGGTTTAAGCGTTGTGGTGGAGGAATCCAGAGTCTTTATACCGGCCAGCCTGGTATCTGATATTTATGAGAAAGATCTGTCCAAGTATGCAGGTCAGGAGATTGAGTTTGTGATTACGGAGTTCAATCCCCGCAGAAGAAGGATCATCGGCGACCGCAAGCAGCTTCTGGTAGCCAGAAAGGCTGAGATGCAGAAGGCTCTGTTTGAGAGAATCCAGGTAGGCGATGTTGTAGAGGGCGTTATCAAGAATGTGACGGATTTCGGTGCATTCATTGATTTAGGCGGAGCAGACGGACTGCTTCACATCTCCGAGATGTCCTGGGGCCGCGTGGAGAACCCGAAGAAGGTGTTTAAGGCAGGAGAGAAGCTGACTACCCTGATCAAGGACATTAACGGCGAGAAGATTGCTTTAAGTCTTAAATTCCCGGATCAGAATCCGTGGGCAGATGCTGCGTCCAAGTATGCGGTTGGAACGATTGTTACCGGCCGGGTTGCGCGTATGACGGATTTTGGCGCCTTTGTGGAGTTGGAGCCAGGGGTGGATGCGCTGCTTCATGTGTCACAGATTTCCAGAGAGCATGTGGAGAAACCAGCGGATGTGCTGTCCATCGGCCAGGAGATTGAGGCAAAGATTGTGGACTTTAACGAGCAGGACAGAAAGATCAGCTTAAGCATCAAGGCTCTTCAGAATGCAGAGGCACAGGCAGCAAGAGAAGAAGATGCTGACGCTGATGTGGCCGATGTGGATGTGGAAGCCTTAGCCGCTCAGCTGGAGAACGAGGCGGAATAAAGACGGAAGAAGTGGAATAAAAAGAAAGCCGGATGATAGGTATACCTGTCATCCGGCCTTTTAAATGCACGCCAGAGGGCGGGCGTTTCAGTCTTTGATAATAGGCGGAACCTGTGCCATCAGGTTGTCAATATCTTCAAACATAGCGCTTTTGGTGGTTCCAAGGCGGCTGGTTCTTGTGATATGTTTTACAACTTCCTGGTACTGGGTTTTCATCTTATCGAAAAATCCACACAGAGAGTTAAGAGATGCCTGTGATTCTCCGATGACCTGCGTGATCTGACCATGTACGGTGGTGGCGCCCTCCGCAGCATGGGTGATCTGGTCAAACATCTCATAAGTCTCCTGGACTTTGTCAAGGCTGCGGCCAAGAGCGGCTCTGGAGGTGTCGATGCGCTGGCTTAACCGGTCGGTGCCCTGCTCCACATCCTTGATGTCCGAGTCCACCTGTGTTGCCAGGTTCTTGATCTCATCAGCCAGTTTTTTCACTTCCGTAGCGACTACGGCAAAACCGTTTCCTTTTTCACCGGCTCTGGCTGCCTCAATAGAAGCATTGATGGCAAGGATGTTGGTTTCGTCTGCAATGGATACGATTCTGCTCATCCGCTGTTTTATCTGCTCCACAGATTCCTGTAAAGACTGAAATGTGCTGCCCATTTCCCC
>CAYWRB010000600.1:0-2143 GCA_964460025.1 uncultured Hungatella sp. | reverse complement strand
GCTCCGCCTACCAGCACCACCTTATCAATATCAGCCAGCCGGATATGAGCATCCGCCAGACTTCTCTTCACCGGCTTGCGGATCCTCTCCAAAAGCTCCTCACAAGCCTCCTCATACTTGGGAAGCTCCACCTCCATCTCATAAATCTCTTCTCCCACTTTGCAGCGCATGACAGACACTCTCTTTTCCGAAAATCCCAGCTTGCACTGTTCCGCCTGCTTATGAATATGGCGCAGAGTCTTCTCGTCTAAAGAAAGCCTGTCCAATTTCCTGTGCTTCTCAAAGAACATATTTTCCAAAACCGTAGTAAAATCCTCGCCGCCCAGGAAATTATCCCCGGCCACTGCCCGCACTTCCAGAATCGTATCATAAAGCTCCAGAATGGACACGTCAAAAGTCCCTCCGCCCAAATCAAACACCAAAAATCTGGCCCTCTCCTTGCTCTGATACAACCCATACGCAATGGCCGCCGCCGTAGGCTCGCTGATGATCCTCTCCACCTTAAGCCCTGCCAGTTCCCCTGCCCTCTTGGTAGCCCGTCTCCTGGCATCATTAAAATACGCCGGAACACTGATGACCGCCTCCGTCACTTCCTCTCCCAGAAAGCTTTCGGCATCCTCCTTCAAAGCACGCAGAACCAGGGCAGACAGTTCCTCTGCCAAAAATGTCTTGTGAAGCAGCTTAAACTGTTTCTTGCTGCCCATATCCCTTTTAAACACACTGGCCGCACTCTCCGGATGCAAAAGCATCCTTTCTGCTGCCAGTTCTCCAACATAGACCTGTTCCTCCTCGTCAATACTGACTACGGAAGGCGTCAGGTTTTTTCCCAGCCTGTTAGGAATAATTTTAGGGCCTTCTTCCGTAAAATACGCCACCAGGCTGTTGGTCGTCCCCAAATCAATTCCGATTATCATATATAAGTCTTCCTCCAATGTATGGGTTTCTTACCTCAGTCTATCTCCGTTTCCCCATCTGCTCCTTCACTTTCTCGATGGAAATCCGTGACACCAGATCCTGATCGTTGACTTCATAAGCCTTCTCATAGAATTCCAATGCCTTTTCATAGTCCCCTGTGGTCTCATAATATCTTCCCAGATACTGATATGCCTCGAAACACTCCCTGTGACGGCAGTGACGGCAGCGCTGGCACTGATTCATATCCCGAAACATAGCCAGCCCTTTTTCCGTCTCTCCCAGACAGATATAGATCCATCCAAACCGCATAAGCCGTGCCGGCCGGTACTGAAGATAGTTCAGATAATTCTCCTCCGTGCCGTTTCCTGCCTTGTTAAAATGTTCCAGCGACTTCCTGGCAAACATCTTGGCATTATCCTTCTTTCCAATGGTAAAATAAAGCGCTGCCAGTTTCCACTCCAGTTCATGGCGGTCATCGTCATTGGTAGCCGCGGCAAGAGCCTTCTTGTAGTAATACTCCGCTTTTTTATTGTCCCTCAATACCTGTCTGTAGAAATAAGCCAGGTCACTAAGTCTGTCCGATTTGTCCTCCTTAGACGCCTTGCGGATCCCTTCCTCATAGGTCTGGATAGCCAGTTTCTTCTTCCCCTGAAAATAGTAGACATTGGCCAGGTTTTCATAGTAATCATCCAGCCCCGGCTCCATCTCAAAATATTTCAGAGCATGATCATAATCCTTCATGTACTGATATAACAGTCCGATCTCCTTGCGGAACACCTTCCGGTCCGGAAACATCTCCAGATCCTTTTTATAACACTCAATGGCCTTTTCATACTGCTTCAAAGCTTCATAACAGTCCGCCATATTGCTGTAAGGGAGAACACTCTTGTCATCTCCCATACATTCCACTGCCTTTTCAAGACACTCTATGGCCTTCTCAAACTGCCCCATATACTTGTAGCAGCAGCCCATGTTGTTGTAGGAGGCCCAGTCATTTTCCACATACTCCAATGCCTTTTCAAAATCCTTTATGGCCTCCTCAAGCCGGTAAGCGCTCATATAGATCCTGCCCCGCTCCACCAGGTAATAACAGTTCTCTCTCACTGCCAGCTGGCGGTTTATATAGCTTAAGGCCAGGTCAAAATCCGCCTGGTCATACAGCCGATTGTACCGGTCTTTGTAATAATTGGCGATCTTCTCACAGGCGTCCCGATACCCTTCCTTGTAC
>CAYWRB010000599.1:0-2152 GCA_964460025.1 uncultured Hungatella sp. | reverse complement strand
GAACTGGTATTTAAGAGAGATTGTTGTGCACAAGGCACGGAGGTAAAGAGGGGGACAATGGGAAAAGAATATTTAATTCGAGAAAAGCCATTGAAGGCACTGCTGGTATTTGTCTTTCCTATGATTATCGGAAATCTGTTTCAGCAGTTTTATACCATGGTAGACTCTGTGGTGGTGGGAAGATTTGTGGGAGAGCAGGCCCTGGCGGCGGTGGGAGCCTCCTACTCCCTCACCACGGTTTTCATTTCTGTGGCCATAGGAGGAGGCGTTGGGGCCTCGGTGATTACCAGCCAGTATTTCGGAGCCAGGGAATATGGGAAGATGAAAAATTCGGTGCGTACGGCAATGACCGCTTTTTTGGTGTTGAGTCTGGCTTTAGGCGGTTTTGGACTCCTTTTTTCACGGCAGATCATGGTTTGGCTGAATACTCCTGAAGATGCGCTTCTTCAGGCGGCTGAGTATCTGCGGATCTATTTTCTGGGTCTTCCGTTCTTGTTTATGTACAACATTTTGTCATCTATGTTCAATGCCTTGGGAAAGTCGAAGATTCCTTTGTATCTGTTGATTTTTTCCTCTGTGTTCAATATGATTCTGGACGTGGTTCTGGTTCGGAATGCAGGGATGGGGGTAGCCGGCGTGGCTTGGGCCACACTGATTGCTCAGGGGATCTCTGCCGCATGCTCGTTCTGTATTTTCTTGAGGGAGATGAGGCAGTATGACGGGACGGGAGTAACCGGAATTTTTGACCGGAACGAGTTTACCAATATGACAAGGATTGCTCTTCCTTCCATCTTGCAGCAGTCTACCGTATCCATAGGAATGATGCTTGTCCAGTCTGTGGTCAACAGCTTTGGGACGGAGATGCTGGCAGGTTTCTCTGCAGGCATGAGAGTGGAGAGTATCTGTATTGTTCCCATGGCCGCTATGGGCAATGTGATGTCTTCTTACACGGCCCAGAATGTGGGTGCGGGGAAATACGACAGGGTCCGGCAGGGATACCGCATCGGATACGGAATTGTATTTACCTTTGCCGCAGTGTTGTGTCTGTGGCTGGAACTGGCATACAGACCGCTGATTCAGATGTTTTTAGGCGATGAAGGAAGCGTGCTGGCACTTCAGACAGGAACAGGTTATCTAAAGTTTATCGGATGGTTTTTTGCATTGATCGGTCTTAAAATGATTACTGACGGTGTGCTGCGGGGGGCTGGGGATATGAAGATGTTCACGGTGGCGAATCTGGTAAATCTGGGAATCCGTGTGATCATAGCTGTCACCTGTGCACCAAGGTGGGGGATTTCCTTTGTCTGGATGGCAGTACCCATCGGCTGGCTGGCCAATTATCTGATTTCATTTTGTGAATATCGAACCGGGAAATGGAGAAGCGTGGCAGGCAGAAGGACGGCAGGAGCTTAAGGAAAACTATGGTGATGAAACAAAAGTATTTGTGAGAGAAATCGAGGAGAATAAGGAATGAGTGGGAAAGGGATTGTAAAAGTAACGAATAGGATCCTTCGGCTTGAGAATGTACATTCTGTTGGAGTCATCGGAGATCCGGGATGTGAGGGCCTTGGCACCTATAATATGAAGGTGTATGCGGGAGCACTGGAAGAAAGCGGCAGAGATGATATTACGCTGATTGCAGGAGATCTGGTGCCAATAGGAAACAACCATTACTATCAGATCATTAGGGATATGACGGAGATACTGGCGGAAAATGATGTCTATTGTCTCAGGGGAAATCATGATACGGGAGCTTATACGGAATATTTCGGAGAGAAAAATTATGCTCTGCTGACAGATGATTTTGCGGTGGTGGTACTGGATAATGCAGTCCGCACTTTTGAGGAGGAAGGGCTTATGCTTTTGTCTCAAGTTCTTTCTATGGATGAGGTGAGGCAGGTAATTATCGCATTCCATATTCCGGTACCGAACCATTTTATTTTAAACTGTGTCTCAGAGGAAGAGTTTTCCAGACTGAAAGCGGCATATCAGCCTTGGAAGGAAAAGATAAAATACCTGCTATGCGGCCATGTTCATTCCCGATTTGAGGATCAGGTAGATGGAATTCCTCTTATCTGCACCGGTGGCGGCGGAGCTATGATAGAAGATGTGTCGGAGGATATTAAAGCATGTGATGTGGAGCACCATATGG
>CAYWRB010000598.1:0-2160 GCA_964460025.1 uncultured Hungatella sp. | reverse complement strand
CAGTCCGGATTTGCCGGCATGAGATATTCCATTTCCAACACGGCGGAGTATGGCGACTACATCACCGGACCGAAGCTGATTACGGAAGAGACCAAGAAGACCATGAAGAAGATCCTGGCGGACATCCAGGACGGCAGCTTTGCAAAAGAATTCCTTTTGGATATGTCTCCGGCAGGCCGTCAGGTACATTTCCAGGCCATGAGAAAGAAAGCGGCGGAGCATCCTGCAGAGAAGGTAGGCGAAGAGATCCGCAAGCTGTACAGCTGGAACAACGAAAACGACAAATTGATCAACAACTAATTCAAAATGGGTTAAAGGGCAGAAAAAGGCATTTGTGCGAGGGCATAAGTGCCTCTTTCTATGAAACGAGGAATATAAAAATGAGTCTGAAATCCAAACTGAAATCCTCAAAGGGTGAGACCATGACAGAAAGTCTATTTTCCATGTTGATGACAGCTCTGGCTGTGTCCATGTTTCTCAATTTTATCATCATTTCCGGAAGAATCATGGATCGGGCCAAGGAAAGGGAGAACCATATACGTACAGCCATGACTTTTATGGAGCGGATGGAGGAAGACAGCAGTGAGGACGGAGAGGTAAAGAAGGATGATTCCGGTGAACTGAACGTTTCCATAAGTTCAAAAAGCGGGAAGAAGATTGCCGATGAGCAGTTTTCGGTGGACGTGTATTACAGTCCATACGGAGCGGCCTATCAATTGGAGGAATGAGAAAGTTAGAGGAATGAAAAAGTTGAAAGACGCCAAAGGATTTACGCTGACAGAGACTCTGTTCTGTATCCTGATTCTATCCATTCTGGCCCTGCTTATCTTAACCGGTTTTAAAACAGCACATCGTTCTTTGGATTCTATGGCACAGCAGTATAGGGCCAATGCCTTGGCAGAGGACCTTTTGTCTGTAATCACAGAAGAAATCCGCTATTCTCAGGACTTAACCATAGAGGCTTCGGAAAACGGAAGTTTGGATATCCGGCTTTGCTATAACAGCGACATGTATGGAGAGAATACCGTCCTTACCATCGATGGGCCGGAACCGGACAGTTCTTATGGAATTCTGACAATCATCTCCGAAAAGAAAAATGGCGGGTCCGACCCGATTCGTCCCTGTTATTTCCTTTATGATGAATTGTGGATCTGTCCGTTGAATGATGAGACCGCGGTTTTTGAGGAGGAGGGCGATTGCATTGTTGTTTCTTTTGGCATTTGTAACGAGGCAGGGGAGATTGTGTCAACTGTGGAGAATGTCTATATACGGATGTTAAACAGTGACGAAACCACATCATTCCATTACAACAAAAATAGGATTGATTTATAAATCAATATCTAGTATATTATGTAATAGACTAGTTTCTATATTATCCAAAGACGTAAAAGGAGCACCGAAAACATGATAAAAGTAGCGGTAGACGCCATGGGCGGCGATTTTGCCCCCGCAGAACCCATAAAGGGCGCGGTAGATGCGGTTACGGAAAAAGAAAATTTGAATGTGATCCTGGTAGGCAAGGAAGACACCATCACCTCAGAGCTTCAGAAATTTTCTTACCCCAAAGACCGCATTGTCATCCAAAATGCCACTGAGGTGATCGAGACAGACGAGCCTCCGGTCAACGCCATCCGAAGAAAGAAAGATTCTTCCATCGTCGTCGGCATGAACCTGGTAAAGAAAAAGGAGGCGGACGCCTTCGTTTCCGCCGGAAGTTCCGGGGCCATCTTAGTAGGCGGTCAGGTGATCGTAGGAAGAATCAAAGGTGTGGAGCGTCCTCCGCTGGCTCCTCTGATTCCAACGGAAAAGGGCGTGTCGCTGCTTATCGACTGCGGGGCCAATGTGGATGCCAGACCCTCACATCTGGTACAATTTGCAAAGATGGGTTCTATTTACATGGAACATGTCATAGGCATGAAACATCCCAGAGTGGCCATTGTGAACATCGGCGCTGAGGAGGAAAAAGGCAATGCCCTGGTGAAGGAGACCTTTCCCCTGCTGAAAGCCTGCAAGGACATAAACTTTATCGGCAGCATTGAGGCCCGGGAGATTCCCCATGGAGGGGCGGATGTAATCGTAAGCGAGGCCTTTGTAGGCAACGTGATTCTTAAGCTGTATGAGGGCGTAGGCGCCACATTGATTTCCATGGTGAAACAGGGG
>CAYWRB010000597.1:0-2161 GCA_964460025.1 uncultured Hungatella sp. | reverse complement strand
GTTCCTGCTCAGGCACAACATGTACATGTTTAAAGCCGATTTCGTTCAGCACTCTTCTCACCGGAATGTTGCCGGTACCGTGAAGAGGTGTGTATACAATGGTAATATCATCCTGCATCTTGGTGATGGCATCCTGATTTACCACCTGGGCTTTTACGTTGGCTATGTATTTGTCGTCAATCTCGGCGCCGATTACCTTGTAAAGTCCTGCTGCTTTGGCGTCGGATGCGGTCATGGTCTTTACGGAGGAAAGATCCTCGATAGCCAGAACCTCCTCGGTTACTCCTTTGTCATGAGGAGGTGTAAACTGAGCGCCGTCCTCCCAGTATACTTTGTATCCGTTGTACTCCGGCGGGTTATGGCTGGCCGTTACGTTGATGCCTGCGATACAGCCCAATTCTCTCACGGCAAAAGACAGCTCCGGAGTAGGACGGAGGGACTCAAACTTGTATGCCATAATTCCATTGGCTGCCAGAGTCCTTGCCGCTTCATCGGCAAATTCCGGAGACATCCGGCGGGAATCGTAGGCTATGGCAACTCCTTTGGAGGCGCCGCCCTGCTTGATGATGTAGTTGGCCAGGCCCTGAGTAGCTCTGCGGACAACGTAGATGTTCATGCGGTTGATGCCTGCTCCGATGATTCCCCTAAGGCCGGCGGTACCGAATTCCAGATCCATATAGAAGCGCTCTTTGATCTCATTGTCATCATCTGCAATGGCACGCAGCTCCGCCTTGGTGGCCTCATCAAAATATGGGTTGCTCAGCCACTCTTCATAGATTTTTTTATAATCTTTCATTGGTGTAAAACTCCCTTCCTGTTTGCATTATAACTGATAGACACCGCCTCAGTTACATGATTTTTATTTATTATACCGCAAAACGGAGGAAAAAGGAAGGTTGTTTACCGTAGAATTGCCAAAAATTTCTTTCTGGAATCGGTCTGGGCTTCCAGGGTCCGTATTTTCTCCATATTGCGAACCGGAATCCAGGTTTTTCTGGCATTGTAATAGAAATTTACCTGCTTCCAGTATTTTTCGGGATAGAGAAACAGATAGTACAGATATTCCCTGTCTCTTTGTTCCAGTGTCAGAACATGGTCGTAGGCGGAAAGCATCTTTTCTCCCAGTTTTTGATCCCATTCATGTTTTTCCATGACTTTCCGCATAAAATGGTACAGATCGGTCATCTGATTTCCCAGGTGCATTTTGTTGAATTCTATAAAGGCGGCATAGCCGTCTCCTAAGAGCACATGATGATGGTCTAAATTTCCATGGCAGAGGAAATCATTTCTTCCTTCCTGTCCAAGGGAATGCATCCCTTCCCAGGCTTCTAAAGCCTGTTCATAAAACATGGAATAGCTTCCTATCATGCAGCGCTCGAATTCTGACTTTTTCTTTTTGTTTTTTATGTAGTTTCTGGCACGTTTCAGCTCCTGGTTATGGCGTTCCATCTCTTTTTCCAGAGGCTCCATTACAATAGAGCCTAGATTCCACTCTTCGCTTCTGGGAATCCGGCGCAGGCTTTTGTGGAGCCTGGCAATCTGCACGATGGCCTCAAGAATCTCCTCGGGAACTTTTAAATCGCATTCTTTGTCTGTAAACCAGTGTTTTAGCACGTATCTGGTTCCGTCTTCTCCTATGGCAATCAATTCCTCTGCTGATGTGAGTATATAATTGTCAACTTGAACCAGGCCTTCACCGCTGACCTGTCCTAGAACCTGGCTCTCAAATTCTAGGCGTTTCTGGGTACCGCGGTATTCTTTTAACAGCATGGTTCCTATGTTGGTTTCACAGATCCATCCGCTCCGGCCTTTGCGCACGCTGCTGGTTGTCATCTTATATTGTTCCAGAGCCTCCATATATTTATCGTTCACATCCACCCCTCCAAACAGCCTTTTCATAAAGAGCGGCTGCGAAATGACACAGCGGCTCCTAACTACTTCTAAAGTATGTGGGGGGCGGGGGAACTATGACAACTATGAGGGTGGGAAATTGGATTTTTGTGAGGGTGGAAAGGGGGAAGGATTTTGGGGAAAGGTGAGGGGGAAAGAAATGAGCGAGATAGAAATGAGCGAGATAGAAACGCTCAGGAAAGAGTAGGCCTTCCGGTTTGCGGTTTCGGAGCCAGAACCTCTAAGTTTACAGGAATCTGCTAAAAACAGG
>CAYWRB010000596.1:0-2165 GCA_964460025.1 uncultured Hungatella sp. | reverse complement strand
AAAATCTGAGGAAGTTATAGTAACATATATTAAAACAAATAACAGATAAAGAGGTATTACATGTATCAGGAGAGGATTGAACTGTATAGGAGATTGGAAAAGGAATATAATAGTAATGTACTTTTAAAAGGCTCCGGAGGGGGGCTTTTTATATTTATGCTGTCAAAGCATCCGGAAGGAAGCTATTGGCGGCAGAGCCTATAGGTGGAATGAAAGGAGGTCCTTACTGTGAACTATCTTTTAAAGCATTTTGATACTGTACTAATGAAATTTTTTGCGGAAGCAAAAAGCAGCAGCCCGGATTATAAGATATTATGGGTAAATGAGGAGCAAAAAAGCCTCTTGCCTCTTTCAATGTCACCTGATGAAGAGGGGCTGGAAAAGTGGCTGAAACGCCGGACAATACCGAAAAACAGAGCATATGTGCATAATTTTCTGGCAAAGTGCGGGCTGAGCTTAAACCGCCCTATGAATATTATCTCTGTATCAAAGGGCCTTTCACTGAATGACTGCTACTGGGTTGTTGAGGAAGGTTTTGAAGGGACATTTGCAGAGAACAATCTGTATGATAACCGTTTCAGCAATATTTTAGCAAATCTTGTGTTTACGGGTTATGGGAGCAGCGTCCGTTCTTCATGGCAGTCCAGTCCGGAATTTACGACAAATGGGATGCTGCCGAAGTGCTGGCGCAGAATACAGGGAAATATTTATCTGTATAAGGGAGGAACATCCGGGGCGGCTAATACAGGCTTTGAGCCGTATTCAGAGTATTATGCATATCAGATTGCAAAAGTTATGGGCTTTGAAGCGGTTTTTTACAATCTGTCGCAGTGGAAAGGAAATTTATGTTCCACCTGTGAATTATTTACATCGAAAAAATATGCTTATATTCCGGCAGGAGCTATCGTGACGCGGGGAGGAATGGCAAAGGTTAGAGAATATTATCAGGAATTAGGAGAAATGTTCACGAAAGCTTTCAATGATATGCTGGTATTTGATGCGTTGGTTTGCAATGTGGACCGGCATTTTGGGAATTTCGGATTTTTGGTTGATAATGAAACGAATAAGATCATAAGACCTGCGCCGCTATTCGACCACGGAAACTCTCTGTTCAATTTTGCATGGGGCGAGGACTGGGATAGCGATAAGAATCTGGAAGATTACGTGAATACTTTGCAGCCGAGTGTTTATGATGATTTTATGGAGACAGCAGGGAAGGCGCTGTCCGCCGGTCACCGGAAAAATCTGCATAAGCTGCTTGAGTTTCACTTTAAGCGTCATCCGAGATATAATCTTCCGGCTGACCGTCTTAAGATGATAGAAAAGCAGATACAAAAACGTGCAAGACGGCTGCTTGAGATAAAAGAATTGAATTAAGATTGGAGGCAGTTCATTGGATAATAAAAAAGAACTTGAGTATTTTGAGATTGACGGAGCATTTGGAGGGAATCAGGACTGGTTCACAAATGTAGTTATGAACATCGGCGGCTGCGCTGCGGCGACAGCCTGCGACTGCTGTATTTATTTTGCAAAACGTATGGGGGCCGAAAAGCTATATCCGTTTGATATAGATCATCTGAACAAAGAGGATTATAAACGCTTCAGCCAGATTATGAAGCCATACATCAGTCCAAGAGTCAGCGGGGTGAAGAAGCTCGCGTGGTTCATCAGCGGCTTTCAGGAGTATCTTAATGATATCGGGGCCACGGGGCAGATCGCCATGGAAGAGTTTCCGGGAGGACATACGGTAAAGGAAGCGGAAAGCTTTGTAAAGAGCCAGATAGGTAAGGGCATGCCGATACCGGTTCTGCTTTTGCAGCATAAGGACAGGGCGCAGTTTAAGGATTATATCTGGCACTGGTTTCTGATCGTGGGGTATGAGCAGGCGGGAAAAGAGCTTAAGATCAAGACGGCGACCTATGGAGAGGCGGTTATGTTTTCCTTAAAGGAAATGTGGGAGACAGGATATGCTGAAAAGGGCGGGCTGGTTAAATTGACGCTGCGAGCGTAAAAAGAGAACAAAATAATTGTATTACGCTTTACGAATCGGCGATTATCGGCTACAATAAAGAACAGTTTGTAAAATAAGCGAGGGGCGATAGGTTTACCCCGGATATTATAAAAAGTGAGGTATTAGTATATGGAAAATCCAGTTGTTACTTTTG
>CAYWRB010000595.1:0-2167 GCA_964460025.1 uncultured Hungatella sp. | reverse complement strand
GCTTGTTAAAAAATTTTCAAACTTCTCTTGACTCTCACCTAACAGGAGACTGTAAAATAATGGTAACCGAAAACGCGCAGAGCGGGCATGTGCCGCTCGGATTTCATTTAGGAGGAATTTTTATGAGCAAGATTAAAGTAGTACAGTATGGCTGCGGTAAGATGAGCAAGTATATTCTTCGTTATCTGTATGAGAAGGGAGCACAGATCGTAGGCGCTATTGACGTGAACCCGGAGATTGTGGGCATGGATGTAGGCGATTATGCGGAGCTGGGAATGAAGCTGGGTGTTACCATCAGCGACAATGCGGACGAGGTTCTTGACAACACGGATCCGGATATTGCGGTGGTTACACTGTTCAGCCTGGTAAGCGACTGCTATGACCATTATGTAAAATGCTTAAGCCGGGGAATCAGCGTGATTACCACCTGCGAGGAGGCGACTTACTGCTGGACCACCGATCCGGTGCGCACCAATACGCTGGATGTCCTGGCAAAGGAGAACAACTGTACCTTTGTGGGAAGCGGTATGGAAGATACCTTCTGGGTAAATATGGTAGGCATGGTGGCAGGAAGCTGCCATAATATCAAGAAGATTGAGGGCGCTGTCAGCTACAATGTGGAGGACTATGGACTGGCTCTGGCCAAGGCTCACGGCGTGGATCTGACTCCGGAGGAGTTTGAGAAGCAGATTGCACATCCGGAAGTTTTGGAGCCTTCCTATGTGTGGAATTCCAATGAAGCTCTGGCTGCCAAGATGGGCTGGACCATTAAGAGCCAGACACAGAAATGTGTTCCCTATTTCCATGACGGTGATCTGTATTCTTCCACCATGGGGAAAGACATTAAGACAGGAAACTGCATCGGTATGGCGGCAGTGGTGACTACGGAGACTTTCCAGGGGCCGGTGATCGAGACTCAGTGTATCGGCAAGGTATACGGGCCGGATGACGGAGACATGTGCGACTGGAAGATTACCGGAGAGCCGGATACGGAGTTCCATGTGGTGAAACCGGCTACGGTTGAGCATACCTGTGCTACCATCGTAAACAGGATTCCCAGTGTCCTTAGGGCTCCTGCAGGAGTGGTTACCATGGACGAGCTGGATGAGATTGAGCATTTGACTTATCCTATGGAGTTTTACTGCTGATACCTTTCTTTCCCGGGGATCAGCCAATCGGAATAAGAAAAAAAACAGTGCCTGGCGGAAGTTTTGTTGTCTGCCAGGCACTGTTTTGTTCACCCTATCTTAAGAACAGGCGGACCAGCCTGCCGTATATGCCCCGGTAAGGCTGGTAGCGCATAGGCAGATCAAGCCAGGTCCTCTTGTCTACCATGCTTTTGTAGTGGGAGAAGGTGTCAAAGCCGGCCTTGCCATGATAGGCACCCATGCCGCTTTCTCCGAATCCGCCGAAGCCCATGGCACTGGTGGCAAGGTGGATGATGGTGTCATTGATGCAGCCGCCGCCAAAGCCGCATTGGGAGACCACCATTTTTTTGACTTTGGGGTTGTGGGTAAAGAGATACAGGGCCAAAGGATGGGGCATGGAGTTGATCTGCTTCACCGCTTGGGGAAGGGAATCATAGGTAAGGACAGGCAGCACCGGACCGAAGATTTCCTCCTGCATGATGGGATCGTCAAAGGTTACATGATCCATAATGGTAGGTTCGATCTTAAGGCATGCCCGGTTGGCAGTTCCTCCCCACACAATCTGTTTCGGGTTCATGAGTTGGGTTATCCGATCAAAATGTTTTTCGTTAATGATTTTTCCATAATTTTTGTTATCCAGCGGAGACGTTCCAAATTGTCTGCTGATCTGTTTTTTCAGTTCCTTTATGAGAGGTTTCCTGATCTCAGGGGCGCAGTAGATGTAATCCGGAGCCACACAGGTCTGGCCGCAGTTTACAAATTTGCCGAACACAATCCGTCTGGCCGCCAGTTTAAGATTGGCACTTTTTTCTACGATACAGGGGCTTTTGCCTCCCAGCTCCAGAGTGACCGGAGTCAGGTGGGAGGCCGCTTGTTTCATGACCTCCCGGCCTACGGCCTGGCTTCCTGTGAAAAAGATATAGTCAAAATGCTGGCCAAGGAGGCATGCATTCTCCGCTCTGCCGCCGGTGATGACGGTGACATATTCGGGGGCGAAGCATGCCTCCACGATTTTTTTG
>CAYWRB010000594.1:0-2168 GCA_964460025.1 uncultured Hungatella sp. | reverse complement strand
TTTCCTGCGCCATATTGAACGGACAAAGGTGCTGATTCATATTGTAGACGCGGCCTCCACGGAGGGACGGGATCCGGTGGAGGATATACGAACCATCAATAAGGAGTTGGAGGCCTACGACCCGGAGCTGTTAAAGCGCCCTCAGGTCATTGCCGCCAATAAGATTGATGCCATCTATTGGGAGGACGGGGATCCGGTGGAAAGGATTCGTCAGGCCTTTGAAGCGGAAGGAATCAAGGTGTACCCTATTTCCGCTGTCAGCGGGAAAGGGGTGAGAGAGCTGCTGTATGGGGTTTATAACCTATTGCAGACCCTTGATAAGACTCCTGTGATCTTCGAGAAAGAGTTTGATACCTCCCTGTTAAATGGGGATTCCAATCTTCCCTATACCGTGGAGAAAAATGAGGATGGCGAATATGTGGTGGAAGGTCCCAGAATTGAAAAGATGCTGGGCTATACCAACCTGGAATCGGAAAAGGGATTTTTATTTTTCCAGAACTTTTTGAAATCCTCCGGCGTTCTGGAGGATCTGGAGAAGGCCGGAATTAAAGACGGCGATACGGTCCGGATGTACGGATTTGCCTTTGACTATTACAAATAACTTTACAAGAGTGAATGAAGAGAGGAACAAAAACCATTATGACGACGAAACAGCGAGCCTATCTGAAAGGCCTTGCCATGAATCTGGATCCGGTCCTTCAGGTGGGAAAATCCAGCGTCACGCCGGAGCTTACCGCCGCAGTGGAAGAGGCATTGGAGGCCCGGGAGCTGATTAAGATCAGTGTGTTAAAAAACTGTCTGGACGATGGAAGTGATATGGCGCAGATGCTGGCAGAACGCACTCATTCCCAAGTGGTTCAGGTGATCGGAAAGAAAATTATTTTATATAAGCAGGCTAAAGATGAGAAAAAGAGGAAGATCAAGCTGCCATAAAAGACAATTTGTTTTAAAATAGGAGATTTTCTGTCATGGCAAAAATAGGAATTGTAGGCGGAACTTTTGACCCTATTCACAATGGCCATCTTCTTCTTGGAACCCAGGCGTATACGGAATACGGCCTTGATTCCATCTGGTATATGCCATCCGGGCATCCGCCCCATAAAAAAAGCCGTGCTGTCACAGATGCAGCCTTTCGCTGCCGCATGGTAACTTTAGCAATCAAAGGAAAGAAGCATTTTTCTCTGTCGGAATTTGAGACATCCCGGGAAGGAAACACCTACACGGCTCAGACTCTCGGTCTCTTAAGGGAAACATATCCGGAGCATATTTTTTCCTTTATTATAGGGGCAGATTCCCTGTATGAGATAGAGCACTGGTATCATCCGGAACAGGTTCTGTCCTCCGTAAGGCTTCTGGTAGCCCAGCGTGAATATCCTAAGGAACATCTGTCGGTAGACCGGCAGATCGCATATCTGACGGATAAATATTCCTGTGACATTAAGAAGCTTCACTGTAAAGAACTTCGTGTTTCTTCGGAAGAAATCCGCCAGATGGTAAGTGCAGGAAAGTCCATCTCCGATTATGTTCCCCGGGAGGTGGAAGAGTATATTGCAAGTCATCATTTATATCAGGGAGGTGTCTGATGAAGCCGGAAATATTGGAGCTGCGGGAGAAATTAAAGCGCAAATTGAGCAAATCCCGCTATGAACATTCGTTAAGCGTTTCTTATACCTGCGTCTGTCTGGCCATGCGCTATGAATACCCGCTGGATACGGCGGAACTGGCCGGCCTGATGCATGACTGTGCAAAATGTTATGATGATCAGGAGATTATCAGACGTTGTGAAAAGCACAAGATTCCCATCACAGCGGAAGAAAAAATGGCCCCGGCTGTTCTTCACGCAAAATATGGCGCCTGGCTGGCCAAAGAGCACTATGGGATAAATGATCCGGAGATTTTAAGTGCGATTGCCTGCCATACCACCGGAAAGCCGGAGATGGGGACTTTGGACAAGATCTTGTACATTGCCGATTATATTGAGGTTCGAAGAGATAAGGCAGATAATCTGCCCCAGATGCGGAAACTGGCCTTTGAGGATTTGGACGAGACGTTGTACCAAATTTTAAAGGGAACCTTAGATTATCTGGAGAAAAAAGGAGACTATGTGGATCCGGCAACGAAGGAAACCTTTGAATATTATGATACAAGCGTCAAAAGATCATGCGTTT
>CAYWRB010000593.1:0-2169 GCA_964460025.1 uncultured Hungatella sp. | reverse complement strand
TAGCTATGCTCTCCATATCCTTCCTTCACGCTGTCTTCAGCCACAGGACAATCTTTTGCATCACACTCGTGCCAGTGACAGTTTCCATCATAATTCCAATCCGCAGACCAGCTGTGCTGATGGACGACAGGCATGGAATACAGGGCCTCAGAGGATTCATTTTTTTTATCTTCAAGGAGGCTCCCTTTTTGAATTTCCTCTTCGGTTTCCTCCGAAGTTTCCGGCTCGGTTTCCTCTTCGGTTTCCTCCGAAGCTTCCGGCTCACTTTCCTCTTCTGCTTCCTCCGAAGCTTCCGGCTCACTTTCCTCTTCCATTTTCTCTGAAGCTTCCGACTCGGTTTCCTCTTCCATTTCCTCTGAAGCTTCCGGCTCGGTTTCCGCCTCCGCCTCCTGTGAAATTTCCGGCTTGGTTTCCTCCTCTGTTTCCAATTCAGCCTCTTCCTCGGTTCCCTGTTCTCCCTCTTCCATAACCACTATGGCTGGAGGGCCATCCTCTTCGGTCGGTTCTGCCGCAGCTGTCATTTCCATAGAAGAGAATAATACTGCGAAAGCCACAGCCAACGAAAGCATCCTTTTCTGATTCCGCATCAAATTTCTTAACCTCCTTTATCATGTGCTCCATCTCGCCAACACTGCCTTGTAGAAACAGCAACACTATGGAAGTTATATTATACATTAAATTTCCAATTTTTAACAGAATTTTTTATATTTCAGGCTTATAATCCATTTCTGCATTGGGATCTTCTACACTTGTTTCATACTAAAGAAGAATTTCATATGTTCTATAAACTTCTCTGCAGCCCGGCTAAAGGGCTGCTGCCTTTTCCATGCCAACACCGTAGTGGCAGACAGCTCCGGATACAGAGGCCGGAAACAAATCTTTTCTTTATCCCAGAGAGAATCCCCAAGCCCCCTGATTACCATTGCATATCCTAGTCCTTCCTGCACCATCACAGCCCCGTTGGTCGGCAGGTTGCTTTTAAAAAGAGTATGAAGATCCTTAAAATATTCGCCAAACCAGTTGCTGATTTCGTTCTGAACACGGGAGCGTCTGGTCATTATAATGGGAAGCTTTGCCAGGTCCTTTGGGGTCACAAATGTCCTTTGGGCAAGAGGGTCATCCGGACGCATCAATACTCCCCACTGTTCCCGGGTTTCCAGCCGGATATAATCATATTTATCTATGTCAATAGGTTCTAACAGCAGCCCGATGTCAATCAGACCGGATTCCATCCGTTCCTTTACCTGGTCTGCCGTTGCCGTAAACAGGTCATACGTTACCCTGGGATATTTCTTAGTGAAAGAACGGAACAGTTCGGGAAGAATGCGGACAGCTGCCAATTCTCCGCACCCCAGAGAAATACAGCCTTCCACTGTTTCTTCCTGAAAAGCCAATTCTTTTTCCGTCTTATCCAGCAGTTCCAGAATCTCTTCCGCCCTTCGGCGCAGAAGCAGGCCTTCATTGGTCAATGTGATCTTCCTGGTTCCCCGATGAAACAAAAGAACTCCCAGACTTTCCTCCAGCTGTGCCAGCTGCCGGCTCAGGGTAGGCTGGGTGATATGCAGCACCTCAGCCGCCCTGGTAATATTTTCCTCCCGAACTACGGTCAGAAAATAACGCAAAACACGAATATCCATAAGAGTCCTCCATCTGTTCTTTTCCATGAGTCCGCAGTGCCCATTAAGGCTGCCTGCTAAACTCTCCGCCTATGGGCAGGTTCTTTAAGCGGCATAATCTCCGTCTGTAGCTTCTAACATTCTACCATACCCATATCAATTATAGGAATCCCAATCCTCCGCCGTTACGGATACCAGTTCCACGTTCCTGTTCTCCTCATTGTCATGCTCTTTGCTTACACGACTGTCAGCCCTTAAGCTGCTGATCTTCCCGGCTGTTGTACAGCTGGCTATGCTTCCTTTCGATTTTCCCCTGGATATGAAGATAGCCCTTCTCATCGGCATCGCTGCGCCTGCGCTTTCTGACCTGCACACAGGAAAAATATTCTGCGTAATTGATCCGTCATCTGTCGAAGGATGTACCGAAAGGCCTGATGCCGGCAAGCGGATTATAAGCTTCCAAAAACATCTCTCCCAGCTCCTCATCGCTCTTTTCCAAAAGCCATCCGCAGTAAACTCCCTTTATAAAATCCCTTCGGTTCTTTGTGCTTTC
>CAYWRB010000592.1:372-2169 GCA_964460025.1 uncultured Hungatella sp. | reverse complement strand
CATCAACTGGCGTGCCAAGGCTATCGGGGCTTTAGACATCTGTCAAATTACCAAGGCCCTGGGCAACCTCCTTCGGATTTCCCTAAACCGTTTTGACAGCCATTATACCCTGAAAATGGAGCTGGATGCCCTGGACAATTACATCATAATCCAGAAGCTGCGGCACAAGGATCGTCTAGAATATACGGTAACTGTGGAGGAAGCCCTGTTTCCCTGTGAAATCCCCAAGCTGACGCTTCAGCCTCTGGTGGAGAACGCGGTACGATATGGCCTGGAGGAAATCTCGGAAACCTGCTTCATTTCCATCTATGCCTCCTGTGAGGACAACAAGCTGATGGTGGAGGTGAAAAACAGCGGCTCCTCCTTCCCTGACACTCTGCTTTGCCGGCTGGATTCCAAGGAACTCCTGCCAAAGGGGTTTGGAATCGGCCTTTTAAACATACACCGCCGTATCCGTATGACCTACGGCCAGGAGTACGGCCTGTTCCTCTACAATCTGGAAGATGAGGATACTGGCGAGGAGTATGCCGTAGCCCGCATTACCCTGCCTGTTATTCTGCACGGAAAGGAGCCTTTATGCTAAAACTGTTAATCGTTGACGACGAAGAGATTATCTGCAACACCATTGCCAACTCCATCGACTGGGCCTCCCTGGGAATCCGGCTCATTGGCACCTGCCTGGACGGCGTTGAGGCTTACCACACGATTCTGGACGAAACTCCTGATATTGTTATGACCGATATCCGTATGCCCGGTATTTCCGGGCTGGAATTAATCGAGCGCATCAATTCCCGAGGTGCCTATACCCAATTTATCGTCCTGTCCGGCTACGGGGAATTCGAATATGCGAAACGAGCGATGAAATGCGGTGTCCGCCATTACCTGTTAAAGCCCTGTGATGAAGTCCAAATCATAGACTGCATCAAGGATGTCTGCCGCTCCTGCAATAAGCTGGTGCCGGCCGGTTCCCTTGACGCTTCCGCCAATGTGATGGCAGAGAATCTGCAGCATGCCTTTATCCTGAACATCATCCGGGAGGGACTTTCCCTCTCTGAACCGGATCCTGACTTTTTTTCGTCCTGCCACCACTATTTCAGTCTCACCGATATCCCATATCACTACTGTTGTTTTTACTACCTGGAAGAATCCAATGTGGAGAAGGCCATCACACAAATTGAGGGATATCTGGGAAATCTCATTCCCATGTCCAGGATACAGATGATTTATGTGCGGAATATTCTGCTACTTTTCTTTCCCAACTACGACCTGAATTACCAGCAGCTGGACGGCTTTTTTAAAACCATCTCCTTTTCCCAGCAGACCACTTCCCCGGTCTATGAAAGAACCTCCTATTCCAATTTAGAGGGTCTGTTAGAAATGCTGATTCCAAAGCTGAAAAGATACGACTTGGTATATTTCGCAGACAGCCAGCGGCTGCTTCCGTTTTTCAATTACGGCCATATCCAGACACAGCTGAACCGGCTGCTTCCCCGCCTGCTCTCCGCTGACGAAAGCCAGAAGCAGTCTGGGTTCGCAGAACTTCAGGATATTCTGAATTCTGTCACAACCATGGATTTTTTAATCCAGATTTCCGATAATCTGATTATTTCCATCGTGACAAAAACTACCTATTATACCTTGGCCGATATCAATGAATTCCTGTATACGCTTCATGAGGAAACTTCCCTTCAGGCGGTTCGTGATTCCACCCTCCAAAAGGTCACTATGCTTTTAACTGCCCCTGCAGTGCCTGTACAGTACAGCCCTTTTATCAATAAGCTGATTTCCTATCTGACA
>CAYWRB010000592.1:0-362 GCA_964460025.1 uncultured Hungatella sp. | reverse complement strand
CCCAATCTTTCCTTAAAATGGATTGCCGAAAACTATCTGTACATGAATGTAAACTACGTCAGCAGGTGTTTTTTGAAAGAAACCGGCCAGAAATTCTCCGGTTTTCTGATGAATCTCAGGGTGGAAAAAGCAAAGGAAATCCTGTCGGTACAGGATAATGAAAAGATACAGAACATTGCCGAGCTGGTAGGATGCGGAAACAATCCTTACTATTTCAGCAAGATTTTCAAGAAATGCACAGGCATGACGCCGTCCGCCTACATAAAACAGCTGTCAAAATCCCATTAAAAAATACAGCCTCCCGCCCTAATACTGACAGACCTGGGGCGGAAGGCCGTGCGGTTTCTGTTCCGCAACAAAAG
>CAYWRB010000591.1:1871-2173 GCA_964460025.1 uncultured Hungatella sp. | reverse complement strand
AAGGATGTAAGGGAGAAGCTTCTGCGGTTCGGCCGTGCCGCCGTAGCGGCAGCATCCATGCGGGGCAAGTCTTATCTGCAGATCGGATCTGTTACCATGGGTATCGGAGGCTCTATCATCGACCCGGATTTTATGGAATCCTATCTTGGCATGCGTGTGGAATCTGTGGATGAGGTGGAGCTTGTCCGCCGCATAAGCGAGGAAATCTATGATAAAGATGAATTTGAGAGGGCGCTTACATGGACCAGGGACCATTGTAAAGAAGGGTTTGATAAGAATCCTGAGGCTCTCCAAAAAACCAG
>CAYWRB010000591.1:295-1861 GCA_964460025.1 uncultured Hungatella sp. | reverse complement strand
GGAGCAAAAGGATGCGGACTGGGAATTTGTGGTAAAGATGATGGTGATTATCAAGGATCTGATGAATGGCAATCCGGCTCTTAAGGACAGGTTCTCTGAGGAAGCCATCGGACACAACGCCATTGCCGCAGGGTTCCAGGGGCAGCGGCAGTGGACGGATTTTTATCCCAACGGGGATTTTGCGGAGGCGCTTTTAAACTCCTCTTTTGACTGGCAGGGAGCCAGAGAACCCTACATACTTGCTACGGAAAACGATACGCTCAACGGGCTGGGAATGCTGTTTATGAAACTTTTGACCAACCGGGCCCAGATATTTGCAGATGTGAGGACTTACTGGAGTCCGGAGGCAGTGAAGAGGACTACCGGATATGAGCTTACAGGCGCAGCCAAAGAGGCCGGCGGCTTTATTCATCTGATTAATTCCGGGGCCGCGTGCCTGGACGCATCAGGAGCTTCTGTGGACGAGCAGGGGAACGGCCTGATTAAGCGCTGGTGGGAGGTGACGCCAAAGGATCAGAAGGCCATGCTGGAAGCTGCCACATGGAATCCGGCGGATATGGGATATTTCCGGGGCGGCGGCTATTCTTCCCGTTTTCTTACGGATGCGGAAATGCCGGTTACAATGATTCGGCTCAACCTGGTAAAGGGGCTGGGGCCGGTACTGCAGATTGCGGAGGGCTGGACCATCCGTCTGCCCCGGGAGGTTTCTGACAAGCTTTGGAAGCGGACGGACTATACCTGGCCATGTACCTGGTTTGCCCCCCGGTGCGGCCAAAAGCAGGGACCTTTTGCATCGGCTTATGATGTGATGAACCGCTGGGGTGCCAATCACGGCGCCATCAGCTACGGCCATATCGGGGCGGATTTAATCACCATGTGTTCCATGCTGCGCATTCCTGTGTGCATGCATAATGTTCCTGAGAAGGATATCTTCCGGCCGGCGGCATGGAATGCGTTTGGATCGGATCCTGAGGGCCAGGATTTTCGGGCTTGTGCCGCTTATGGGCCGCTTTACAAGTAGAATTTAGAATGCAGAAAATGAGGATGAAGCTATGGACAGAAAACAGATTGCAGCCGTGGATCTGGGAGCGTCCGGAGGACGGGTAATGTGCGGGGAATATGACGGCGAAAGGCTTGCCGTGAAGGAAATCCGGCGGTTTGCCAATGAACCGGTATTTTTTAACGGAACCATGTACTGGGATATTTTAAGGCTGCTTCATGAGATAAAAACAGGCCTTGCCGCAGCAGGAGCCCAAGGTGCGGTGGACAGTGTAAGCGTGGATACCTGGGGCGTAGATTTCGGACTGCTTGACAGGAACGGCAGGCTGATGGAGAATCCGGTTCACTACCGGGACAAGAGAACCAGAGGGATGATTTCCGAGGTTTTAAAGAAAATCCCCGGGGAACATCTGTACAGGCTGACAGGAAACCAGATTATGGAGATCAATACGGTGTTTCAGCTGTACAGTCTGGTTAAGGAGCGTCCGGAATTCCTTTCGCGGGCTCACAGGCTTTTGATGATGCCGGATATGATGTGCAGATATTTCTGTTCAATGCGGCGAGGAT
>CAYWRB010000591.1:0-285 GCA_964460025.1 uncultured Hungatella sp. | reverse complement strand
TTTGTCCGGGATTCAATGCAGTGAACGTTCCATCGCCTCAACGTCTCAGCTGTTGGATGCAGCCACAGGCCAATGGTCCGGGGAGCTTCTTGAAGGGCTGGAGATTCCTCAAAAGCTGTTCTGTCCGGTTATCCCGACGGGAACCAGGCTTGGCGGCCTGAGGGAGGACATACAAAGAGAGCTGCGGATCGGTTCCACACAGGTAATCGCGTCAGCCGGCCACGAGACCCCGGCAGCCATGGCGGCGGTGCCGGCGAAAGAGAAGGATTTTATTTTTATCAGCTG
>CAYWRB010000590.1:0-2188 GCA_964460025.1 uncultured Hungatella sp. | reverse complement strand
GACGAGATTGAGAAAGCCCATCCGGATGTATTCAATATCTTGCTTCAGGTGCTGGATGACGGCCATATCACCGATGCCCAGGGACGTAAGGTTAATTTTAAAAATACCATTCTGATCATGACATCCAACGCGGGGGCGGAGAGTATCATTTCTCCCAAACGTCTGGGATTCATGTCCGCCAACGATGAGAAAGAAAATTACAAGTTTATGAAGGGACGGGTTATGGAGGAGGTAAAGAAGCTGTTTAAACCGGAATTCATAAACCGTATTGACGAGATGATTGTGTTCCATCCGTTAAATAAGGAGAACATGAAAGACATTGCGGCTATTATGCTGAAGGCAATCAACAAGAGAACCATGGAACAGATGGGGATCACCCTTCATGTGTCTGAGGAGGGACAGGACTTTTTGATCGAAAAGGGATATGATGAGAAATACGGAGCCCGTCCGCTGCGCAGGACCATTCAGAATCAGCTGGAGGATAAGCTGGCGGAGAAAATTCTGGACGGGGACGTGAAGGAAGGCGACCAGGTGGATGTGGTGAAGCTTGATGAAGGATTGGGATTTGTGGTCCGGGCGATGCAGGGAAAGAAGGGGACGCCTGCTGTTGTTTAAAGAAAGTTACTAACGAAAATTCATGGAAAATCTGCTGGCTATTTGGACGGATTTTGTGTATAATTATGATAAGTAACCCCCTTGGTGCACGAGGCAGGTGAAAAAAGTTTTGCGGTAGCTTTAAATGAGGATAAGTGACAGAAAGAACGCTAGGAGGACTGGAAAGATGCCGGTGGTTGAAGAATTGATCCGTGCGGAAGCAGACGGAAGCTTAAGCTTTGGAAATTACAAGCTGGAAAAGAAGACAAAACAGGATAATTTTGAGCATAATGGAGACTTGTATAAGATTAAGACTTTCCATGAGATTACGAAGCTGGAGAGGAACGGCATGTTTGTGTATGAGTCTGTTCCGGGAACAGCCGTGAAGCATTTTGTGGCGGAAGACTGGGGTGTGGAGTTTCAGGTAGAAGGCACCGAGGACGTACAGATCACGGTACAGCTGGAGGACGACAAGGCATATGAGGTGTTCGTTGACGGCGTGGCAGTAGGCGGTATGAAGACCAATATGAGCGGAAAGTTAAACTGCAGCGTAGAACTGAGCGAGGGTGTTGCGGCAAAGGTCAGGATTGTGAGGGAGTAGGAAGAGTAAGTTTCCATGGCTGCCAGGTGATGACAGCAGGGTCAAGGATTACTGCAATATTAAAAAGTTAAGATTGTAGATTGGAAAGAGCCCCCGTAAAAGACAGGTATCATTACGGGGGTTTTTCTGTGTCGGCGATACTTTCTGCGGAAGCGGGATGTTTTTTGACTTGCAGAGGGCAGGGGGATAAAGAAAGGCTGGGATAGATTCATAAAAGGGGGATGAGAGATGCTGTACATATCGCACAGCTATGGAAAGGGAAAATGTAAATACGGCGTATGCGGGAATCTGTGGTACTGCATGAAGGCTCTGTGGGAGTGGAAGGATTGTATCAGGAACTCTGGAACGCTCAGGCACAGTATTATGTGAGGGGATAGTTACTTGCTGCGCCGGTGTACTGTATTGTGGAAATTCCGAGAATATCATGAAAATAGGATAGAGTAGAGTATTGATATTTTCGAGAGAATGCTTTTGGATGTATGAGTGCTACACCACTAACGTGCTTTATGTATGTATTGACATAGTTATTCGCCTCTTCAACGATAATAGAAAGTTTTTTCATCATCTCAGCATATTCATCCTGGTCAACGACAGGCGAAGCGGATGAATCTAAATAATCACTATTTTTGATTACTGCAATTTTGGAATAGTCCAGGCCAGATTTGGTTTTTTGAGAACGAATAGTTCTGGTAAACATAAATGCATTTTTATGTTTGATCGATGAACGAAACGGGATGCAGATAAAGTAATCACTGTGTGAATCAATCAATAAACAAGTATAAGGGCGTCCATGTTTGTGCATCAGCTCGGGGTAGAAAGAAGGAGGATAGTCCTGAATAAATCTTTTAGACAAGAGACATAATTCTGCAATATATTCCATTTTATTACCTCATGGTATAAAAACGAGGTTGACCAGTTGAAATCAACCTCGCCATTTTCTTCGCTCGGTCAATTTTTATTTTACCGATGTGTCAGAACCGTCACACATCATCT
>CAYWRB010000589.1:0-2189 GCA_964460025.1 uncultured Hungatella sp. | reverse complement strand
CTGTCTTTTAGCGCCTTACGTACCGCTATGCTCTTCACGTAGCGCGAGCGTGCCCGGGAGAAAACAATACAACTCCCTTTCCGGGCGGACCCTGCACGATTTCATCAAATAAGTGATACGTTTCCTTATTATACCACATCTTTGCCTATGGCGGCAATTAGAAATGGCATGGCAGACAGGCAGGCTCCGCTCCCAACAGTATCAATAAATAATATAAAGTAACAAGGAATATGCGTCTCTGACAAGGTCCGGGCTTTACACCCTTTTTCGTAAAAATATATTCATTGAACCCTGGTTGAGAATATGATAATATAAATGATATGATATTGATGCGAGGGCTTTCATCATGAGTTCAAATACAGGCTACCGCCACACCATCAGGGCCAGTTATCTGGGATATGTGACCCAGGCCATTGTCAACAATCTGGCGCCTCTGTTATTTCTGACCTTTCAGGAAACCTATGGAATTTCTATGGAACGGATCACCTTTTTGATCACCGTAAATTTTAGTATCCAGCTTCTGGTAGATTTTTTGTCGGCAGGTTTGATCGACAGGGTAGGCTATCGGAAGGCCATTGTGTTTGCTCATCTGTGTTCGGCAGTGGGGATTGGAGGAATGGCGGTTTTTCCGGAGATGTGTGGCAATGTTTATCTGGGGCTTATGGTATCCGTGGTGTTGTATGCCATAGGAGGCGGGTTGATCGAGGTACTTATAAGTCCTATTGTGGAGGCTTGTCCCACGGAAAAGAAGGAGGCGTCCATGAGCCTGCTCCACTCTTTTTACTGTTGGGGGCATGTGATCGTCGTGGTATTTACCACCATATTTTTCTGGGTATTTGGACGAAAATGGTGGAAAGAGCTGTGTGTGTTGTGGGCCATTCTTCCGGTCTGCAACGGGATTTATTTTATGAAGGTACCTATCCGCTCTCTCAATGAAGAGCAGGAGCCTATGTCCTGGAAGGGATTGTTTTCCGGAAAATTGTTCTGGATTTTTGCGCTTTTGATGGTCTGTGCCGGGGCATCGGAGCAGGCTATGAGCCAGTGGGCTTCCGTGTTTGCGGAGTCGGGGCTTCGGGTTTCCAAGGCAGTAGGGGATCTGGCGGGGCCCTGTATGTTTGCGGCTCTCATGGGGGCTTCCAGAGTGGCCTATGCCAGCTTCAGCCATAGGATTTCGCTGAAACACTTTATGCTGGGCAGCAGCATCCTGTGTATTCTGGGCTATGTGATGGCTGTTTTTTCACCCAACCCGGTGCTTGGGCTTATAGGATGCGGTCTCTGCGGTTTGTCTGTGGGGATTCTGTGGCCGGGGACCTTCAGCCTTGCCTCACAGTCTCTTGCAGGCGGAGGAACGGCCATGTTTGCGTTTCTGGCGCTGGCCGGGGATCTGGGGTGTTCTCTGGGGCCTACGGTGGTGGGGCTGGCTTCCGTGGAGGCAGGCACCATCCAGGGAGGGCTTTTGATGGCCATTTTATTTCCTATTGCGTTGTTTTTAGGAGTGCTTTTGTGGAATTTAATAAAAACTTAACAGGAAATTAGTGGAAGGTCATGATATACTTAATACACGAATGATACTTTCTATGGATAAGGGGACCATAGGTTCCCTTGTCCGTAGAGGATAAGAAGGAGGGACAACATGCGGCTTTATAAGTCGAAGCTTCAAGGAAAGCTGGAGGAATCTCTGGTAGCAGTTCTGCCGGTGGTAGGCCTGGTGCTGCTCCTCTGCTTCAGTATAGCTCCGGTGTCGCCAGGGATTCTGCTGGAATTTCTCGTAGGAGCGCTGCTTTTGATCGTGGGAATGATGTTTTTTTCTCTTGGTGCGGAGCTTTCCATGACTCCCATGGGGGAGAGAGTGGGAAGCAGTATGGCCAGATCCAGAAAACTGTGGGTCATGGTGCTTCTTGGATTTATTCTTGGTTTTATCATAACCATATCGGAGCCGGATCTGCAGGTTCTGGCCAACCAGGTGCCTTCGGTGCCCAATCAGGTATTGATCCTGGCGGTAGCGGGAGGCGTGGCTTTATTCCTGGTCCTGGCCCTTCTGCGTATGCTTTTTAAAGTACGGCTGACCCCTATGCTGATTGTCTTTTATCTGGCGGTTTTTGCACTGGCGGTGTTTGTGCCGGAGGATTTTCTGGCGGTGGCCTTTGATTCCGGAGGCGTGACTACGGGACCGATGACTGTGCCTTTTA
>CAYWRB010000588.1:0-2194 GCA_964460025.1 uncultured Hungatella sp. | reverse complement strand
GGGAGATCAAATTTCCAAACCGGGAGTTTATGCTGTTAAAATTTCTTGCCATGAATCCGAATATTGTATTTTCAAAGGAACAGCTTTTTGAAAAAATATGGGGTTATGATTATGTGGGAGATAACGCTACCGTGATGGTACATATCAACCGTATCCGGGAGAAAATTGAAGATGACAGCAGGAACCCTAAAATTTTGGAAACCGTGTGGGGAGCTGGGTATCGTTTTAACAAATAATTGAAGCAATTGCATCGTTTAACATGAATCATGAAAATCTTTTATTAAGTTTAGGATTTGTTTATGAAATATCCCTCTGTTTGTTTAGGGCAGGTTGTTAAGATACCTGCAAGAAACAAAAGGAGGGATTTTTCATGTTAAAAGAAGGAATGAATGGATTTTGCATGGCGTTGGCAGACAGCGTACCGGGAGTGTCCGGCGGGACGGTTGCATTTATTATGGGATTTTATGACCAGTTTATCGGCGCTATCCATAACCTGGCGTTTGGAAAGATGAAAGAAAAAAAGTCTGCGGTGATGTATCTGGCAAAGCTGGGCGCAGGCTGGGTGATCGGGATGGCAATGGCGGTGGTTGTCCTGTCAGCACTCTTTGAAAGCCATATTTATGCAGTCAGCTCTTTGTTTATCGGGTTTATTGGCGGAGCGATACCGTTGATTATAAAAGCAGAGGGGAAAAGTTTACGGGATATTGGAAAAGGAATTTCTTTCTGCCTGCTTGGGATCATGCTTGTTGCGGGAATTACCTGGGCCAACAGCAGAATCGGCGGTGCAGCTATGGAACTGAGACAGTTTTCCATCGGAACATCCATTAAACTGTTTTTTATCGGAATGATTGCAATTTCAGCCATGTTTCTACCGGGTATATCCGGCTCCACATTGCTTCTGATTTTCGGCGCATATATTCCGGTGATTACGGCAGTAAAAGGCGTCCTTTCTCTGGAATTTTCGTATATTCCGTGCCTGATATTTTTTGGATGCGGTGTACTCACAGGGGCGGTGACAGTTGTAAAGGCGATTAAAGTCTGCCTTGAGAAATTCCGCCCACAGGCAATATACATGATTTTAGGAATGATGATCGGTTCTTTTTATGCCATTGTCATGGGGCCGACAACGCTTAAAATGCCGCAGGAGGCTTTAGGCTTTGGGAATTTTCATATGGCTGCGGCAGCCATAGGGGTAACACTGGTATTAGGGATGCAGATGATAAAAGAAAGAAGGGAAGGAAATGGAAATTAGCATTTTGGATTGGATACAAAGTATGCGGACTCCAATAGGAGATATGGTTATTCCCCTTATTACAAAATTAGGGGATGGAGGGATGATCTGGATTTTACTGTCAGTTGTTTTACTTCTCATTCCGAGGACAAGAAAAAGCGGAGCGATATTGGCAGTGGCGTTATGCGTGGATGTTGTCCTGTGCAATGGAATATTGAAAAATCTGTTCAGAAGAATACGGCCATGTGATGTAAACACATCCATTCAGCTTTTGGTAGCAAGACCGGATGATTTTTCGTTTCCGTCAGGACACACAGCGGCTTCCTTTGCGGCTGTGGCGGCACTTATGCTTGCGGGAGAAAAAAATCATCACAAGGGCATACCTGTATGCCAGAGAAAAACGGCAATAACGGGGAAATTATGGATACCTGCATTGGTGCTTGCGGTTTTCATAGCGTTTTCAAGGCTGTATTTATATGTGCATTATCCTACCGATATTTTGGGAGGCGTTGCAGTGGGGATGTTTGCAGGATATGTCGGTTATTGGATTGTAATCAATTATGGAAGAAGAAAAAGTTGTAACAGCCAAAAAGAGGAGATGTAGCCATGTCAGTAGTAATTATTCCGGCATATAAGCCGGATGAAACATTAGTAACCATCACAGATAAGCTTTGGGCATATGGATGCCGGATGGTTGTGGTAGATGACGGCAGCGGTGAAGAATACCAGAAGATTTTTGATGAGGTAAAGGATATTTGTATCGTTCTGCATCATTTAGAAAATCGTGGGAAGGGAGCGGCAATCAAAACGGCCTTGGCCTATATAAAGAATGAATCAGGGGATAGCGGGCTGATAGGCATCATGGACTGTGATGGGCAGCATTTGCCGGAAGATATGATGAAGCTGCTGGAATTTGCAGGAAATCATAGGAATGCGTTGGTGCTTGGCGTCCGGACAGTCGGA
>CAYWRB010000587.1:0-2206 GCA_964460025.1 uncultured Hungatella sp. | reverse complement strand
AAGAAATTTCTTTATTCAAAGGGGGCATTTTGTGGTTTGTGAATACATTTGTTTTGCTTGACAACCCCCTTAAAATCTGCTAGACTAGGGAACTAAATAATATGATAACATTACAAAGAAAGAGAGGAAATTCCAATGGGTACAATTATCGGTGAGGGCATTACCTTTGATGATGTGCTTCTGGTTCCATCCTATTCAGAAGTGATTCCCAATCAGGTAGATTTAACCACGTATCTGACGAAGAAGATTAAGCTGAACATTCCTTTAATGAGCGCCGGTATGGATACGGTTACGGAACATCGTATGGCGATTGCCATGGCAAGGCAAGGCGGCATTGGTATCATTCACAAGAACATGTCTATCGAGGCCCAGGCAGAAGAGGTCGATAAAGTAAAACGATCAGAAAATGGTGTAATCACGGACCCATTTTATCTTTCCCCAGAACATACATTAAAAGATGCAGATGATTTGATGGCTAAATTCAGAATTTCCGGTGTGCCGATTACGGAGGGGCGGAAGCTGGTAGGTATCATTACCAACCGCGACCTGAAATTTGAGGAAGATTTCAGCAAAAAGATTAAAGAATGCATGACATCCGAGAATCTGGTGACGGCAAAGGAAGGCATCACCATGGTGGAGGCCAAAAAGATTCTGGCAAAAGCCAGGGTGGAGAAGCTTCCCATTGTGGATGACAACTTTAACTTAAAAGGTTTGATTACCATAAAGGATATCGAGAAGCAGATCCGCTATCCCAACTCAGCCAAGGATTCTCTGGGAAGGCTTCTGTGCGGCGCAGGTGTGGGGATCACGGCCAATGTATTGGAGAGAGTGGAGGCATTGGTGAAATCCCATGTAGATGTGGTGGTGCTGGATTCTGCTCACGGACATTCCGCCAATGTGATCCACTGTGTGAAGATGATTAAGGAAGCATATCCGGATCTGCAGGTGGTGGCAGGAAATGTGGCGACAGGAGAGGCCACCAGAGCCCTTATCGAGGCCGGGGCGGATTCTGTCAAGGTAGGAATCGGGCCAGGGTCTATCTGTACTACCCGTGTAGTTGCCGGCATCGGCGTGCCTCAGATTACGGCGGTTATGGACTGCTACAAGGTGGCAAAGGAATACGGAATTCCGATTATTGCAGACGGCGGCATCAAATACTCCGGAGATATCACCAAGGCCATCGCGGCAGGCGGAAGCGTGTGCATGATGGGAAGCATGTTTGCCGGATGTGATGAGAGCCCGGGAACCTTTGAACTGTATCAGGGAAGAAAATATAAGGTATACCGCGGCATGGGTTCCATTGCGGCTATGGAGAACGGAAGCAAGGACCGCTATTTCCAGACAGATGCCAAGAAGCTGGTGCCGGAAGGCGTGGAAGGAAGAGTGGCGTACAAGGGACTGGTGGAGGATACGGTATTCCAGATGTTAGGCGGACTCCGGTCCGGAATGGGTTATTGCGGAGCCAAGGACATTAAGACTCTTCAGGATACGGGAAGATTTGTGAAGATTTCCGCTGCCTCCCTGAAAGAAAGTCATCCTCATGATATTCATATTACGAAAGAGGCTCCTAACTACTCGGTGGACGAATAAGCGGGGCTGTGGCAGCAAGGCAGAGCTGTCAGAAGACAGGAAAGGATGATGAACACGATGAATTATGGTATGCGTTGTCACGATATAAGCCCGAAAGCAGATATCGATACGGTATTTGATGCGGTTCAGAAGCTGGGGGTGGATCAGATCCAGCTTGCGCTGGCAAAATCCATTGAGGGGTATGATTTTGATTATGGCCACTATTCCCCAGGGTTTGGCCGGATGATTCGGAAAAAATTGGATGAGAGAAAGATTCATGTGTCTGTCTTGGGGTGTTATATCAACCCCACCAATCCGGATGAGGGAGAGAGGCAGAAGGCGGTTCAAAGATTTATTGAACATTTAAAGTATGCAAAGGCCATTGACGCGGATATGGTGGGAACAGAAACCGGACGGTATGATGCGGATTTTCATGTGGTTCCTTATACATATACGGAAGGGTGTTACAATCTTCTGTTAAAGAGCATGAGAGAGATTGTTTCGGCGGCAGAAAAGCTGGGGGTTACCGTAGGGATTGAGGCAGTTCATGACCATACTCTGTACTGTCCTGAGATGATGAGACGTTTCCTGGAAGACATCGATTCTCCCAATGTGGAGGCAATTTTGGATCCGGTAA
>CAYWRB010000586.1:0-2208 GCA_964460025.1 uncultured Hungatella sp. | reverse complement strand
TATGTTTGGCTCCGAAAGCACCAATACCCGGGTCAGCCAAATCTTATGCAACAGCTTTGGGGAGCTGGCCGAACTGACAGAACAGTGGATGAGAAATGACAAATTGCAGCGTTTCGAAGCTGAGAGGCAGAAGACCTTTATTCGGGAACGCCATGAGATGTTTTTTGTTGATTCCGGTTCCCCTGTCCCTATCTGGATGCAGAGGACCAGCAAAAACCCTATCGATCCAAAATATCTGGACTGCTGTGCAAATGACAACACGCTTGTTCCCGAATCACCTGAAGAATTACAGCAATGCAGGGACCAAGGAAAAATCCGCGTAATGTACCGGCTGATTCAGGAAATACCACGGGAACGCTGGGCAGAAAAGATTGCCCAGGAGCATGAGAGCGATGAACTGGAACGCAAAATGACCCGTGCACTTCCTCTGCGCTATCGCGCAATGTTAGGCACAGAGAAGTCCCATACCCGTGTCCATGAGCGTGAATACCAGAACTATGCCGAGATCGCACGTGGATGGGAAAGATTCATTTTTGCCAGCGATGAGAATGGCGTAAAGCTTGAAAAACAGGAACACGAAAGACAGTCCTCCTTTAACTGGGAACGGGAAGAACTGTACTGGGTGGATACGGATTCCATGATTCCAAAATGGATGGAGATTGCCTCTGAACTGAAGCATATGCTTTAATAGCGGAATACATAATATTAACGCTTATTTGGGGTTAAATTGTTTGCCATATCATTATCTGAAAACAGGCCTAGTATTGCATTGCGGAAATAACGAGTGCTGAATTCACCGGAATTTCCGCATGCAGTACCTGCAATACCGACAATCAGATATCTGCTTAAAGGAATCTTACGCTCCCGATACCCAGCTATATCCCCCGCCATTTGTAATCACGCTGTTCAGCTGTTTCTCAAAACATTTGTTACAAAGGGAACATAGAATTCCTTTATGGCCTCCAGGTTAGGATGGGTGCCCGTAGGGTTTTCGCCAGGTGCGGGAAGGCCGTCTTTTAGAATGTCAAAAGAATATTTCCGGCGCATCTTTTCGTCCGCCGTATCCAGAGCACACTCATCATAAAGATTAGCAACCACTACTCCCATCTCGGCGCAGACTGCCATCTGGATGCGGTGAAGCTCATCCTGTACCAGACGATCCCGTGCTCCAAGGCGGTGTACCGCCACATATACTACAGTTGCTTTTGGCCAGCTTTTCTGTATGGCATCAATAGTTTTTCGGAATGCACCGGCAAAGGTGTCCACATCCATACTTTTCTCCCGCACATCTCCTAGCCGTTTTAGAACTGGCTCATAGGCATCATTGGTTCCTCCGTCAAATACGACAAAGTCCGGCGTCAAATGGTGCCCGGCAGCCTTCATCACCTGATCCGTCAGAATCATTCCGCCAATCCCATCTTCCCTCACCGGATTTCCCGGCATAATACATGCCCCGTTGTTGGCATATTTTTTGACAATCATGCCTTCATTATCCGCTACAAACTCCATAAACCCTGCCTTTTTATACAGGTGCCCGTCAACTATACTATCACCAAAGGTAAGTACTGTTTTTCCTGCCAAACTTCCCATGGTCTCCTTTTGTCCTCCGTTTTGTAAGATTTCGTTTACTTTCTCTTTTTTATTATATACTTCATGGTGTGTCGGTTCAAGGGATTTTTGACATATTAAACGATATGTTTGGATTCATCAATCTTACCAATTAGCTTCCGGTTCGAGTGGGGCTATTTTTTCTTTGTCCCAGTAGGATTCTGATTCATAAACTTTTGATGAATTAATAGACATATTTCCGTCCGTTTAATATAATGATAACAGAGATAGAGAAATCTATCGAAAATATTGCCCGCTCTCCGTTGGCGGCTTATAAATGACCGGTTCGAAAATATGGTTCGCCCACCGGAGGCGTCTAATAAATGTCCGGCTTAAAAATTTTCAGCCCTATCGCAAGATAGGGCTGATTTTACAGGCGGTGGCACAGGCTTTATAAAGAAGGCTATGTATATCATATCAAAGATGAAAAAAACTCCTTACTATGGATGATTCCATTAAGCAGCCGGGTAGACAAGTTCAAAGTGATCCACGACAAACATGTTAAAAAATATGGAAGATGTCTTACCATTGTCCTTGGGGAATTTGATGGAAAAAATGCCGCTTTTCTGCTTCAGAATATGTTTCCTGTCACTGAACACT
>CAYWRB010000585.1:0-2209 GCA_964460025.1 uncultured Hungatella sp. | reverse complement strand
TACCAAAGAAGCGCTGTGGGATATGGTGCCTTCCATAGAACGGTAAAGGAGCCGGTTATGTGCTGTATAAATCAGATGAAGCCCTAAAAGAGAGCCGAAAAAGCAGCAGATAAGTACCAGGCAGACAATGAGGTTGAATTTGCGCTGTAACGGGAGATCCTGAAAGCGTTTTCCTTCTTTCCTGCATATACGGCCAAGAACACAGTTCTTTTTCAAGTGGCAGCTCCTTTCTGTAGATTCCATAAAAAGTATATAAAAATGAAAAATTTCATGCAATAGAAACCGAAGTGAAAGCAGAAAAATTAAACTTCAAGGCCGGTTTTTTAATATTTTTCCCAAAGTTTAAAGCCGTTTTTTGAAAATAACCAAACGGTTTCCTTCCTTCATTTTCTTTGGTAAATCCGATATAATAGGCTGCATAAAATCAAAATCTGGAGGTTGGCTTATGAAAAAAAGATTAGCAATGTTTGCGGCAGGTTTCCTGTCAGTTTCCATGTTGGTAGGATGCGGCAATTCCGGGAGTGCTTCATCAGCTTCTGATTCGCCTTCCCAGGCACCGGGCACAGAGGCTGCCCCACAGTCGAATTCATCAGAAACAACGGCGTCTTCTGGGTCAGAGGGAGCAGCCCTTACCATTTCATGGTGGGGAAATCAGGCCAGAAATGAAAGGACACAGCAGGTGCTGGAGCTTTACAGCAATGCCAACGAAGGAATCACCTTTGACGGCCAGTTTACGGAATGGGCGGATTATTGGACTAAGCTTGCGGTTGCATCTGCAGGACATACCCTTCCTGATATTATACAGATGGATTACTCTTATCTGGAACAGTATGTAAGCAACGGACTACTGGTGGATCTGACTCCCTACATAGAAGATGGAACCATTGATATTTCTAATGTAAGCGAAAATGCACTGAACCCCGGAAAGGTTGGGGATGGGATTTATGCCATCAGCGCCGGAGTCAATGTGCCTACCATTGTATATAACAAAACTCTGCTGGATGAAAACGGAATTACCGTAAAAGATAACATGAATCTGGAAGAGTTCTATGAGGTCTGCAGAGAGGTTTACGAGAAAACAGGTTACAAGACCGATGTATTTTACGGAAATGGCGCGGACTATCTCGGGTACGTCATGAGAGGCGAGGGGACACATCTGTACGGCGACGACGGCAAGTTCCAGGCATCCGAGGAGGATCTGAAAAAATTTTTTGATATCTATGAGACAGGAATCAAAGAAGGATGGATGTGCGGCCCTTCCATCTATGCCGAGAGAACCGTTGGAACCCCGGAGCAGATGCCTTTAGTATACGGTTCCAGTCCTGAGACTATGAGCTGGTGCTCCTTCACCTGGTCTAACTCCCTGGCGTCTCTCAGGAACGTAGCGGCAGAAGGGGTGGAGCTGGCAATCACCACATGGCCGTCAGCAGACCCGAAAGCATCGGATTACTTAAAGCCCAGCATGTTTTTCAGCGTAACCATTGACAGCGCACATCCAAAGGAAGCGGCAGAATTTATCAGCTATTGGACCAATGATGTGGAGGCAAATAAAATCCTTCTGGGAGAACGTGGGATTCCGATTTCCACGGAAGTGGCAGACGGAATTTCCGAGCTTATGGATGCCAACCAGCAGGATGCGGCAGATTTCATCAACAACGTGGTGACGCCAAATTCATCTCCCATTGACGCCCCTATGCCTGAAGGAGCGGCAGAAGTTACACAGATGGTAAACCAACTGGTAGAAAAAGTCTGCTATGGGGAACTGAATGCGGCAGAGGCTGCCAGCCAGCTTTACACAGAAGGAAGCGCACTTTTGGAAAAATAGCAGAAATGAGGAGAATAACCATATGAAAGCAGTCGTTACTTACGCATCTTTTGATAACAGATATGAAGATTACCCTAAGCCCCAGCTTTCCGATGGCGAGGTACTTTTACAGGTAAAAGGCTGTGGCATCTGTGCCGGAGATCTGAAAGCCTATCACGGAGGAATCCGCGTATGGGGAACCAGCGAAGAAGACCGATATATTGAGACGCCCTGTATCCCCGGCCATGAGTTTTACGGAGAAGTTGTAGAAATCAAAGGAACCGCAGAGGGGATTAAAGTTGGAGACAACGTATGCGCAGAGCAGGTTGTTCCCTGCGGGGAATGCGAATTCTGCAAAAACGGCACTTACTGGATGTGCCAAAGATCTGCCGTCTTCGGCTTTAA
>CAYWRB010000584.1:0-2210 GCA_964460025.1 uncultured Hungatella sp. | reverse complement strand
ACAACTTTTACAGGCCAGTGTTTTGCCTCTGGCTTCCTTCAAACCCCACCTCACGGTGACGCTCTTGCCTTTGGCTGCATCCTTCCCACTGCCGGGCGGATCAGGGACTTTCACCCCTTAGAACGTGCGCCCGCCGGGCACACTGAAAAAAGGGGGCTGCCGGTCAATACCGGCTTCCTGCCCCCTTCTTTTATCTTTGATATACTTTCTCATTTTTCCGTTCCGATTTCCACACATAGACAGCCACAAGGCACACGGTCATCATCCCCGCGCTTACCAGACACCCGCACCAGATCGGCACCATGATCCCGATATAGCGTAAAATATCCATTTCCTGATACTGCCTTGCACAAAATACAGCTATGACATAAAGAAACGCACAGATAACCGTAGCCAGCGTGGGGAAGAAATAATAATAATTAAGCAGTTCTCTTTTGATCAATTTTTTCCGCTCTTTCTTTTTCATCCCTATACAGGTGAAAAATTCTGTCCTCCTTAATACCATATCTGATTCCGTTGCCATCTTCACACTCAACAATCCAACATAAGCTAACAGAAATACAATGATCACCATCAGATTCATGATCTTCTTCATCAGCCGCTCTGTTTTCAGGCTTTCCATGGCTTCTGATTTCATGTAACAGCAGGATACCGCAGCATCATATTTTTCGTCTTCCCTATGCCTTTCCCTGAACTCTTCCAGGTCTGCACTTATATTTTCCGCTTCATTCGGATCACAATTTATCAGGATCAGTTTTGCAGGCCCCTGCCGGATATTGACACCGGGTATTTTCTCTTCCTCTTCGGGAAGCTGTTTCCCTGTGGAGATATCCGTCGTCTTCCAAAGCTCCTGTGCCTTTTCAAAATACGTGTCAGAGAAAACAACAAGATTATCACGCAGCCCCTGCCGGAATGTTCCTGTCAGACTGCCTATCTCCTCTCCCGCTATCGTTTTATAGTGAAAACCGCTGTTCGGGTCAAAACTGTCTGCGAACTCGCGCGGCTGTCCCACATGCAGGAGCGGTTTTTTGCGGGACATATAAAAGTCTACCGGCTGCGCTTTTACCGACTTATCCTGCTGATGCACAATATAGACGCTCTCGCCCTCATCGTCAAGCCCCAGCGGTTTTTCTTCATATGATCTGTCCAGCTTCTTTTTCAGCAAATGATATGTACTCTCTGAGATACCGATCTGCTGTCCCTGCGGCGGATCTCCCTGCAGCATTCCTGCTTCTACCCTCTCCGTCGAATCATAGTTTGATATCCTAACCATAGGATAAGACTGCAGGTCTATCTCATATTTTTCTTCCAGCTCCTGAAAAATATCGTCGTCGCCATCGTCCGCGGCACATACAATATCATACGGATATAATGTGTTCCCGTCTTCAGCTATATCCGCGGATATCATCTGGAAGGAAAAGTAAAAAAGGACGCAGAACAGCATAACCGTCAACGCACAGATATATCCTGCATTTGTTCTTGATTTATGGTACAGCTGATTATGCACCAGCAGATTTCTTAGATAATTCCTCCGTTTCCGCTCTTTTGCCAGCCATTGCGCAAGTCCGTTGCGCCAGACAAGAAAAAGGCCGGCAAAAAAGAGTAACAAAAGATACACATTTTCAAAATTCCGGAGCTGTTTATATGCATAAATACTATAAACGCAGACAAGCATCCCTGAGACAAGAAAGCCCTTTCTCCATTTCCCCGGAAATCTTTCACGAACTGCCTTCAGATCCGTAGATTTTCCAATATTAAAATCAACAAACAGATCTCTTGCAATCATGAATGAGATCAGGAAAACCAGGAATAATAATCCCGCAGCCTTTAAATAGACATCAATCCCGATTACTGACAGATCAATATGCTCCCCCAAAAGCTGCTTTGATCTTCCGGCGAAAACCGCCAGCACTCCTGTTCCTATCGTCCCGCCCACGGCAGCCGTAACAAAAAAAAGTGAGACAAACTCCATGGCCACAAAATAATACAATGTTTTCTTGCGCATACCCAAAGTCAGGAATATCCCGTAGCTTTTTGAGCGGCACCGCAAATAATAAAGAACTAAGATAATAATGATAAAAACGGAAATGATCCCCACCGGAATGACTGCGTTCATCAATATTGTATTCATTCCCTGAAACAAATACCCTGTACTGCCATTTTCAGCATTTTGTTTCACTCTTCTTTTTGCTCTTTCTTCTGCACTACAT
>CAYWRB010000583.1:0-2210 GCA_964460025.1 uncultured Hungatella sp. | reverse complement strand
GCACCCCTTCTCTATATATTGAAAAAATTCAGTTGAAATCTTTTGCGTGGGGAATTTTTCTCGATTTTTGGCATACTTTAATAAACCTTTTGTTTATCTTCGCTTTTATGCTGTTTCTTTTATCGGATAAAGATGGCTTTTTGTTCGTTCATGTTGGATTTTTGCATGCAGTTTATTGATGTTATAGCCCATACATAGCAGGAGAATCTCTAGTTTTACTTTGGTTTTCCTCCGCAACAAAAATCTTTGGAAATCGTAATCATTTTTCAGAACACCAAAAGCTCCTTCTACTTGAATAGAACGGTTCAGCCGATATTTAATCCCCGTTTCACTCAAGATATTTTCGTAGGATTCCTGCCGCTTCTCCAGAAAACTTTTGGAGATATATAACCGTTTATTCCCTTTTGCCCTGGTACATTTTTCTTTATAAGGACAACCCGTACAGTCCTCACATTCGTAAACAGTTACTTCTGATTCATAGCCACTCTTACTTTTCTGCTTTTTGATAAAAAGAGGGGTCAATGCTCTCCCTGCATGGCAGGTGTATGTGTCAGTGGTCTCATCATATCCCATGTTTTCACGTTTGCTGATATCCTTTTTAAAGCTGCGCTTTTTCCATTTCTCATAGGTCTGGGGTTTGATATAAGGCTTCTGCCGGTTTTCCCTTAAAAAACTGTAGCTTTCTTCGCTTTCGTAGCCTGAATCCGCTGTTACACTTGGATATCGGAACCCCAGTTTTTCTTCCATTGTTTTCAGGAACGGAACCAGCGTCCATACATCGTTTCTGTCCTGAAAAATATCGGCTGCTACGATATATTCGCTGTCCACGGCAATCTGCACATTATATCCCGGTTTTAACTGGGCATTCCTCATATGGTCATCCTTCATATGCATAAAGGTGGCATCCGGATCCGTCTTACAATAATTGTTCCTGCCCTGAAAACTTGCCGTATGCCAGTCGTAGTTCCTCTGGCGTTCCAGAAACCTGCGGAATAATTCCAGATACCGCTGGTTCCTGCTCTTCCTTTTTCCACGTCCGCGGACAAAGACAGTCCCCTCTGTCTGACAGCGTTCTTCCAGAAATCTGCATATCTTCTGCAGCTCCTGCGTCTTTGTTTCTTCGCCAACTGAAAAATCCTGTATGTATTCATGATTCAGAAGCTGTACTGATTCCTGTATCTTCTGGAACATCTTTTCTTCCCATTTCCCAACAGACTTTTTCCACACAAAGGTATACTTGTTGGCATTGGCTTCCAACTTTGTTCCGTCAATGAACACCGTCTCCTTTGACAGTTCATCAGCTTGTTCCAGCCGTTTTACCATCTGATAGAAAAGACTCTCACAGGCGTCTGCCAGAAATCCCGTACGGAAACGGGCAATGGTGCTGTGGTCCGGTGCTTTCTGTCCGGCTAACAGCCACATAAAGTTGATGTCGCGTCTGCAGGCGGTCTCGATCTTTCTCGAAGAATAAATGTTTTGTGAATAAGCATAGGTCAGAATCTTGAACATGGTCTTTGGGTCTACTGCCGGATTTCTGCCTTTGGCAGAGTAAGCCTTGTACAGCAAGCTGTAATCTAATTCCTCCAGTTCGTGGCTCAGCAGTCGGACAGAATCATCTTCAGGAACCAGACCTTCCAAACTTAATGGCAAAACCAGTTGATAAGGCTCGCCAAATTCGGTATAATTTTTATGGTATTTTAATTTAATGGACATATCTTATTATACCACGGATGGCAGGTTCTTCGGAGCCTGCTTTTCTGTTTTCAGGCACAAAAATGGAGCTGTTGCTCCAGTAGTGATCTCTCATCTACTTTTGCAACAGCCCCAGGGTCTATCCGACCCGCAATAAAAACACCTGCCTGAGAATAAGCAAATATTTTCAGGCAGGTGTTTTTATATGCTGTCAGAGTTCTTCTAACTCCATTTGCTTTAATTCAGAATGCAGAGTTCTTCTTCGGCGCAAAGTCCAGTAGATGATCAGCAGGACGATCGTTCCGATATTACCGGTTGTGATGGTGACAATAAAAGAAGTAACCCTCATGTCCTGATCCATTTCCACTTCATCTGCGGTAATATCCTGCGCCGACATCTCTTCCTGTGTGAACTCGCCAGTCTCCATGTTTTCAGAAATAACTATATCGGCAGAAAAATCCTCAGAAGTTTCAAATCTGGCCGGAGTCAGGAGAACGTACCAGCAAAGTACAAAAAGG
>CAYWRB010000582.1:0-2212 GCA_964460025.1 uncultured Hungatella sp. | reverse complement strand
AACCTCCTTGGACTTCACCGCCAGTTCCACCTCGGAACCGCTGGCAATGAGAATCACATCCGGTGTTCCCTCACAGTCATCGATGACATAACCGCCCTTTAACGCCTCCCTGCTGCTGCCGGCCATGGGAGCCAGGTTCTGTCTGGTAAGAACCAGAGCCGTAGGGGCAGTCTCCGAAGTCACGGCACTGTACCATGCCGCTGCCGTCTCCACCCCGTCACAGGGACGGAACACATGGAAATTCGGAAGGGCCCGAAGCATAGCCATCTGCTCAATAGGCTCATGGGTAGGGCCATCCTCCCCTACGCCGATGCTGTCATGAGTAAATACAAAAGTAAGAGGCAGCTTCATAAGCGCGGAAAGCCTTGCCATAGGTTTCGTATAATCGCTGAACACAAAGAAGGTAGCCACATAGGACCGCAGCCCTCCATGGAGCATCAAACCGTTTCCGATAGCCGACATTGCCTGCTCCCTGACACCAAAATGAAGGTTTCTGCCCTCCGGCGTCGCCTTGGAGAAATCTCCTGCCCCTGCCATATTGGTCTTATTGGACGGCGCCAGATCTGCGGAACCGCCGAACAGGTTAGGAAGCTTGTCCTTCATATAATTCAGAGTCTTTCCGGACAGATTTCTGGTAGCCTCCGGTTTCTCCGACTGTTTCCAGAACTCCTCATCCTCCCACAGGCACTCCCCTGCCTTCGGATCATGATACTGATTCCAAAGCTTCTCCATCTCCGGATATTCCTGGCAATACGCGGCAAACATCACCTTCCATGCCGCCTCTGCCTCCGCTTTTCCTTCCGCCAGCTGTCTGTAATGGTCATAAACCTCCTCCGGCACATAGAAAGGTTCCTGCGTGGGCCACTCCAAAAATTCCTTCATGGCCCGAATATTGTCCTCTCCCAAAGGTTCGCCGTGAGCGCTGGCCTTCCCCTGCTTCGCCGGACAGCCATATCCAATCTGAGTCTTTATGGTAATAAAGCTGGGCCTGGAAACTTCCGCCTTAGCCTCCTCGATTGCAGCCCCGATGGCCTGAATGTCATTGCCGTCCTCCACCGTAATGGTCTGGAATCCAAATGCCTCCATCCGCTTCTGCACATTTTCCGTAAATGCAATATCCGTGCTTCCCTCAATGGAAATGGCGTTGGAATCATAAAGCACAATCAATTTTCCAAGTCCCAAAGTCCCTGCCAGAGAAAATGCCTCCGAGGAGATTCCCTCCATCATACACCCGTCTCCGCCTAACACATAAGTATAATGGTCAACCACCGGATAATTCTCTTTGTTAAACACAGCGGCCAGATGAGCCTCCGCCATAGCCATACCCACTGCCATAGCCATACCCTGCCCCAAAGGACCTGTGGTTGCCTCCACGCCTGCCGTATGATGATACTCCGGATGCCCCGGCGTCATAGACCCAAACTGCCTGAACTGGCTTAAATCCTCCTTCGACAGGTTTCCATACCCGAACAGATGCAGCAGAGAGTATAAAAGCATAGAACCATGTCCGCCGGACAGTACAAACCGATCACGATCCGGCCAATCCGGATCCGCCGGATTATGGTTCATATGGTTGGCCCACAACTCATAGGCTGCGGCTGCGGCCCCCAAAGGAAGCCCCGGATGACCGGATTTCGCCTTCTGAATCGCGTCGGCAGAAAGTACACGGATTGCATTTACAGCAGATTCTTGTACTGTTTTCATATCGCTAATTTCTCCTTTTCTTCTCTAATTCGGAGCGGCAGCCCGGATACCCTGCTGCCGCGCCTCTTATTCCTTTTGGCAAAATTCTCCGCTTCCTTATCTTGCAAACGGATTCTCCGTAGGATACAGCATTCCCTTGGGCTGGTTAAATCCGATATCCTCTACCCCAAGATACTTAAAGACCTCAAACAAAGCCTTGCCGAAATGACCGAATGCCACTGCACCGTGATGAGGATAACCCTTCTCAAGGAGCACATGGCGATAGAATCTGCCCATCTCCGGAATGGCGAAGATACCCACGCCGCCGAAAGAACGGGTAGCCACCGGAAGCACCTCTCCCTCAGCCACATAAGCCTTCAGCTGATTGTCAGCCGTACTCTGCAGACGGAAGAAAGTAATATCTCCAGGAATAATATCTCCCTCCAGCGTCCCCTGAGTCACCTCTTCCGGAAGAGATCTTGCCATAATCATCTGATACTTCATAGCACAGGAAGACAGCTTCTTTGAG
>CAYWRB010000581.1:0-2231 GCA_964460025.1 uncultured Hungatella sp. | reverse complement strand
GAGGGCATTTCCGGTGTCCGTCGTAATGGTATTTGCCTTCTTCCGGAAAAAACTCAATGGTTCCCTTTAGGCCTGTTCCCTCCTGAATCGCCTGATACAATCCGTCATAAGACATATCAATCTCCAAAAGATTGGCCTCTCTGCCCAGCTTCGCCGGAGAGTGGGCATCGGAATTGGAAATCATCTGAAAGCGATCCAGGGCCGAAATCCTCCAGTTCATAGGCGGATCTGAGGAAAGCCCGGTCTCTATGGCATGAACATAGGAGGACAGATCCTCAAAGCATTCCTCCACCGTGTCAAATCCGGAAAATGCTCCGAACAGCGAAAAATGAGGCGTCCATATATGAGCCGGCACAAAGACGGCTCTGGGACATATCTCCAGCGTAATTTCCAACAAGTCCCGGCAGTCCAAGCCCAAGATGGGCCTCCCGTCAGAATGGATATTCCCTATGGCCTCCAGCCTCCTTGACAGTTTGTCCGCTGCCTCAAGGCCCGGAAGAAGAATCAGGCTGTGGACCTTCCTTACTTTTCCGTTTTTCTTATAAATCGAACTGATCTCACCGGAAATCACAAACCTGGGCAGTACTCCCCGGTCTGCCGCCAGAGTATCTACGCGGCATTCATCTTTCAAAACGTATAACCCGTCTTCTGCCGGCTTCAGTTTTTCTTCCAGCTCCTGCCGCCAGACCGGATGAGTAAAATCACCTGTTCCCAGAATGTGGATCCCTTTTCTTCTGGCCCACAAGTCCAGATGCTCCGGTGTACAGTCCCTGCTGGTGGCCCTGGAATACTTGGAATGAATATGCAGATCTGCTATGTACATGTCTTTTCACCTGCTTATGCAAACATTCTGGCTGCTAAAACGATAACGCTTCTGGCATGGATCATCATGTCATTTCCTTCCAGCATCGTTATATTCTGCTGGGCCTGCCAGGTATCCACCTGCTTCTCCCAATACATATTTTTAGGAAGTTCAGGCAGAACCACCTCCAGATCCTCCCAGTAAGCATTGGATGCAATATAGATGATCTGCGGGTCCACATAGACCCCCTTCTTCTCCTGTCCGGCAAACATAACCCCTACATAGTGGTCATAAGACTCATACTTGTCCCGCCACGGCTTCACTCCATGGAAGCTGGTATCCGGAAATCCGCAGGCGCCACCGCTTAGATCCTTCTTAAGAATCCCGTTCTCCTTCCTGAACCGTATCATGTACCGGAAGAAATCAAAGGTATCACGGTTTTTCTCCAGCAGCTTCCAGTCCAGCCAGGAAGTAATGTTGTCCTGGCAATAAGCGTTGTTGTTGCCAAACTGAGTATTTAAAAATTCGTCGCCTGCCAAAAACATGGGAATACCTCTGCTGCACATGAGAAGGGCAAATGCATTTCTGACCATCCTGTGTCTCAGAGCAAGAATCTCCGGGTCATCCGTCTCACCCTCTACCCCGCAGTTCCAGCTGTGGTCGTTATTGGTTCCGTCCGTGTTGTTCCAGCCGTTCTTCTCATTGTGCTTGCAGTTATAGGAATACAGGTCATAAAGGGTCATACCGTCGTGACAGGTAATAAAATTCACGGAGGCATTCTTGCGCCGGCTGGCATCGTATAAATCTCTGGAACCTACGATCCGTTCCGCCGCCACCTGGGCCATCCCTTCGTCCCCCTTCAGATACTGGCGGAGATCATCCCTGTATTTGCCGTTCCACTCTGCCCAACGATTCCAGGAGGGGAAATTTCCTACCTGATACAATCCACCTGCGTCCCAGGCTTCGGCAATCAGCTTCACATCCCCCAGAATAGGGTCAAAGGCCAGCGCCTCCAAAAGAGGCGGCTTGCTCATAGGTGCTCCGTCCTGATTCCGTCCCAGGATGGAGGCCAGATCGAAACGGAAGCCATCGACTCTGTAGGTGGTGACCCAGTACCTGAGGCAGTCCAGAATCATCTGATATACAATAGGATGGTTGCAGTTTAGGGTATTGCCGCATCCGCTGAAGTTGTAGTATTTGCCGTCTGGAGTCAGCATATAATAGATGTTGTTGTCCAGACCCTTAAAGGAGAAGAATGGTCCCTGTTCATTGCCCTCCGCCGTATGGTTAAACACAACATCCAAAAAGACCTCGATACCATTCTGGTTAAACTCCCGGATCAGGTTCTTAAGCTCATTTCCCTCCTGATTGTACTCCTTGCCGGAGGCATAACTGGTATTAGGGGCAAAAAAGCTTACGGTGTTGTAAC
>CAYWRB010000580.1:0-2234 GCA_964460025.1 uncultured Hungatella sp. | reverse complement strand
TCCAAGGGTCTGTACTACATACCACATCTTTCTTCTCTCCAATCCGGTATCTTCAGAATCTTCAAACACCTCTATAATTAAAGCCATCTTTTTTATATGAGGATATCCTTTTTATATGCAGTCCAAACACATTCCACATTTTAGGGTAAGCTTCGCCATATCACAGCTCTTGATTTCACTCTCCCTCTGTGACCCTTTCCTGCCAATATGACCATAAGCCCCAAATTCCTGTGCCAATGCTTCAGCAATTCGATTCTTAATCCTGTTTACATCTGTTTCTCGTAGATTTCCAATCCCACGGTTACCCGCGTACCATCCTCTACAAATGGAATTTCAATTTCTGCTGTCCTCTTATGCCGGTCAATCCTTCGGATCAGGGATTCTCTTCCTTTCAAAGGACCGCTTGTTACAATCGTTTTTCCGTCTTTAATCATTCCTTTCGACATGCCAATCAGATATTCCCCTTGGCATAGTTCCTTCAAATGGAAAGTCTCACACGGAATGATCGAACCAATCTCCCCGTCTCTTTCATCTTCTATCGCTTTTGTTCCCGACAAAAAGATCCATCCCGGCAGAAGTTTTCTTCTTTCCAGGTGCCAGCTGCCTCCATAGCGCATCATACGCTGATATTCGAAGCAGATTACTTCTTTCAGTCCATCAGAAGATGCCAGCTTCTGATATTTTTCCGTATAATCCTTTTCTCTTCCTTCCGGACATTTCAATGCATACCAGATTGTATTCATCTCCTTAAAATGATTCCCTTTGTAAAAAGGTTCGCTTAACTGTCTGTTAAGCGTACATTTTTAAATTTCCTCCAAAAGTTTTATATACACAATCCAGGAAAAATCAGACAATATTAAGAAAATATTTCGTATTTTGGGAATAAAATGCTAAATTGACTCTGTTGACACCTACTAGAAATGATGATATAATCAAAAACGTTATAGAAATTTAGACTTTTTGAGATTTTCTTATAGAAAAAGTGTCGCTTAACAGACAGTTAAGCGACACTTTTTTCATTGTATCTAATCATTCTCACACATATCACACACCGCCCACAGGCAAGATACGGCATACAGCGGCAAATTGATCAGCTTCTCCTGCGTCCGGTAATCCGACATGGGTATCCGCACACCAAAAGGCAGGCCAGACCTCTCCACAAAATATTTCAAACTTTTGGCGTATAGATTCTCCTCTGCCTTTATAGGATAACTCACCACTAAACAAAAAGTCCGCCGAGAAAATGTTCAATTCATACATTTTCTCGGCGGACTTTTTGTATCAATCTGCATTTTCTGCTATCTGCACAGCCAAATTCCATATACAGATTACCTACCGAGGCATTTTTATCCGACATTTTTTCGGTAAAGCGCAAATTTTACCGTAAAAGCACAAATTTTTTCCGGTAAAACACATATTCCTTGACTTTCCTTCCAACATCAGTTAACCTATATATCACCCGATTACACCATTATACACAGAAAGGTTTTCAACGTTATCATGAGTGCTTCAAAACACCTTATCCTCTCCATATCCTCCATATTCCGCCGCATCTTCCACAGCTTTTTTCACGACCTGTCCTTTAAAAAGCTTCTCCCCATCCTCATAGGAACTGCCATTGCATCTTTCGGCTTATACAACATTCATCAGAGGACCGGCATCACGGAGGGCGGCATTCTTGGGACTATTTTGCTGATCCATCATTGGTTTGGTCTTTCTCCTTCCATTGTCACTCCTGTTTTGGACTTCTGCTGCTATGGACTGGCATTCCGTTATCTGGGGAAAGGTTTCCTTAAAATGGCCGTGCTGTCCACCCTCAGCTTTTCCGGCTTCTTCCGCCTATGGGAGCTGTTCCCTCCGGTTCTGCCGGACTTATCCCGTCATCCCCTTATGGCGGCAGTTGCAGGAGCTTTCTTCATCGGAATCGGTGTGGGGCTGGTGATACGGCAGGGTGGATCCAGCAGCGGAGATGATGCTCTGGCTCTCACCATCTCCCACCTGACCCACTGCAGGATCTCCATGGCCTACCTTGCCACGGATTTAACTGTCCTACTTTTATCCCTGTCCTATATTCCCTGGCGAAAAATCGCCTATTCCCTGGTCACTGTCACCATCTCTTCCTGGCTCATTGACTGGGTACAGAATTTCCGTATTTCCCCGTCTTCCGGTCAGAAACGGCGGCAGCATTAATTCGTTTCCTTCTTAAACTGTTTTCGTATCCACTGTCCTGCCTC
>CAYWRB010000579.1:0-2241 GCA_964460025.1 uncultured Hungatella sp. | reverse complement strand
CCCGAACGTGTGGGGAAATTCAGATGGTTCTTTAACGCAATGCTTACGGGGGGAACGGTTCTCAGCGATGCCGATGAAAAAGAAAAACTTTTACATGCGGCCGCTGATATAGGGTACGAGATAGTAGGAGGAGAAATGGAGGCAGGAGGCATTTATTATGCCTGCCAAAGGATAAAGAACAGAAAAACGCCATTTTTTATCATTAAGGGAATCTGTGACTGGGGCGCAGAAAAAAACGGATGGAAAGATGTAAGCAATCGTGGCCGAGACAGTAATGATGGTCAAGACAGCAATGATAAGATTAAGGATTATGTTCAAGCCTTTGCGTGCGATCATGCTTACAACGCAATGTGCTATATCATATCTCAGTTAAATATGGATAACAGTTCAGTCTAGGCTGAACTGTAACGAATATGGAGTAAACCGGCATACTCTCGGCTTGTAAAATCAGGAATTTTATGGTAGTATGGAGTCATGTAAAATGAAAGAGGAGGTCAAAGATAATTATGATTACCTGGAACAATCTGGATACCAGCGGGGCATATGATGAACTGTCAAAAATACCGGTGGTCAATCTTGTGGAGGCGATGTCAGGGGCTGACGGCGGGGAGCGTGTAAAGAAATATACGGTTCCCATGGCGGCAGGGCTTTCCTACAATTATGCCGCAAAGCAGGTGGATGATAAGGTGTTAAAGTCTCTTGCCAAATTGGCGGAGGAGAGGCAGCTTACGGAGAAATTCGAGGCGTTATACAACGGTGAGGTGATCAACACCGGAGAAAAGCGTCTGGTGCTTCATCACATGACCCGGGGACAGTTAGGAAAACCGGTGGTGGCTGACGGTGTGGACAAGCGAGGCTTTTATGTGGAGCAGCAGCGCAAGATTGCAGAGCTGGCTGACAAGGTACACAACGGTCAGATTACCAATGGGGCAGGAGAGAAATTTACTACGGTTGTGCAGATCGGCATCGGCGGAAGTGATCTTGGACCTCGTGCCATGTATCTGGCTTTGGAAAATTGGGCCAAGGTAAATCACACCTTCAAAATGGAAGCCAAATTCATCAGCAACGTAGATCCTGATGATGCGGCGGCAGTGCTGAATGCCATTGATGTGGAGCATTCCCTCTTTGTATTGGTATCCAAATCCGGTACCACCTTGGAGACGCTGACCAATGAATCTTTCGTAAAAGACGCATTGAAGAGTGCGGGGCTGGATCCTTCCAGACACATGATCGCCGTTACCAGTGAGACCTCGCCTTTGGCAAAGAGTGACGATTATCTGGCAGCCTTCTTCATGGATGACTATATCGGCGGCCGGTTCTCATCCACATCTGCCGTAGGCGGTGCGGTGCTGTCTCTGGCATTCGGACCGGAAGTATTTGCACAGTTTTTGGACGGTGCGGCAGAGGAGGACAAGCTTGCCCAGAACAAAGACATGCTTGCCAATCCGGCTATGCTGGACGCACTGATTGGAGTATATGAGCGCAATGTTCTTGGTTATCGGAATACGGCTGTGCTTCCTTATTCCCAGGCTTTGAACCGTTTCCCGGCACATCTGCAGCAGCTTGACATGGAATCCAACGGCAAGTCCGTAAACCGTTTTGGGGAGCCTGTAACTTATCCCACAGGTCCGGCCATCTTCGGTGAGCCTGGTACCAATGGGCAGCATTCCTTCTATCAGTTACTGCATCAGGGAACCGACATTATTCCTCTGCAGTTTGTAGGGTTTAAAAATAGCCAGATGGGCAGAGATGTTGTGATTCAGGACAGCACCAGCCAGCAGAAGCTGTGTGCCAACGTTGCGGCACAGATCGTTGCATTTGCATGTGGAAAGGCGGATGAGGACCGCAACAAGAATTTTGAGGGAGGGCGTCCTTCCAGTATCATCATTGGTGACCAGCTGACTCCAAAGGCATTGGGCGCCTTATTGTCTCACTTTGAGAATAAGATTATGTATCAGGGCTTTGTGTGGAACATCAACAGCTTCGATCAGGAAGGCGTACAGCTGGGGAAGGTTCTGGCAAAGAAAGTACTTGCCCATGACACGGAGGGTGCATTGAAAGCATACAGTGATCTGCTGAATATCTAACACTTTTTTCATTCATTGCTTCCCAAAACAGCCGGCGCTCCGCAAATATTCATATTCGCGGAGCGCCGGCTGTTACATTAACCTTAAGCCATCCTGGAGGAAAGCAGGTCATATCATTTATGCCTTCTGCTTTTTCTCCTGTTTGATAACCTTT
>CAYWRB010000578.1:0-2244 GCA_964460025.1 uncultured Hungatella sp. | reverse complement strand
GAAACGGGAAAATGCTTATATGGCCAATGAGACCGGGGTTTCAAGGGCTAAGGCGCCATATCATTTTGACATGTATGCCCAGGAGGCAGGAGGGTATGCGGGGGTTGCCCTGAATTATATCCGGGCGGAGCTTAGCGGGCAGGAGAGGGAGATGATCCTGTGCGTGCCCAATCAGGGAGCGATTCCCGGGCTTTTGGATACGGATGTGGTGGAGATTACCTGTACGCTTAAGGACGGGAACTACATTCCCCATAAGATTTCGGAACCGGATACCATGCCTATGGAACTGATCCGTCAGGTGAAGGCGTATGAGAGACTGGCCTCGGAGGCTTTAAGGACGAAGAGTATTTCCAGGGCGATTGATTGTCTGATGGTTCATCCTCTGGTGAACTCTTATTCTCTTGCCAAGGAGCTGGTGGAGGAATATGTGGAATCAAATCATGAATATACGGAAGGATGGAGCTAAATGGGATTTGCAGGAGGCATAGGGTTCGCCAATATTGATTTGATTTATTCCGGACTGAAGAGCCTGCCGGCCAAGGGGGAGGAAGTTTATGCCGAAAAGTTTGGGATGCATCTGGGGGGAGGCATTCCGGCTACGCTGATCAATACTTCCAGGCTGGGGATTCCCTCCCGGGTGATCACCTTTATCGGCCATGACTTTTTTTCCAATTTTGTCCGCCAGGAATTTGCCAAATATCCGGCGGAGGTTATCGACATCTATGAAGGCGACGGGATGCCGGTGACGCTGTCCTCCACCATGATCTGCGACAATGACAGGACCTTTTTGTCCTACCGGGATTCCGTGACGATTACGCCCCAGATTCAGGAGAAGGCTCTGCATTATCTGCGGGGCGCCAGAGTGGTGGACATGCATGAAGGTTTTTTGGATGTATACAGGACTTTGAAGGAAGAAGGGGCTGTCCATATTTTTGATACCGGCTGGGAGGAGGATCTTTCCATTGACAAGTACAGGGAATATCTGGAACTGGCGGATTATTATGTTCCCAATCAGAAGGAGGCTTTGAAAATTACCGGCGAAAGCACCGTGGAGGGGGCTGCAGAGTGCCTTTCACAGTTTTTCTCCGATGTGATTATCAAGCTGGACAAGGACGGATGTCTTTTGAAAAACAAGTCCGGAATCCAGGTGATCCCGCCTATGGAAGGGGTGGAGGCGGTGGATGCTACCGGAGCCGGAGATGCATTTTTAAGCGGATTTATCTATGGGATCTATAAGGGGTATCCGGTGGAGGACTGCCTGCGGTTTGGGAATATTACCGGCGGGCACTGCGTTCAGGGAATCGGATGCCTGACAAAATATGTGGAGGAGAAGGAACTGCTTTTGCTGGCGGGAATGCTGGGAGGCAGGAGAATGGTGTTGGGGTAGGTCCGGCTCGAAGGAAGGAACGGCAAAAAAGTCTCATGAAAAAGAACGTTTTTAGGCATTGTGTCCGGAAGCGTTCTTTTTGTGTTTGGGAAAGCCTGTGATTGTAAAAGAATTAAAAGCTTTACACATAATAGATGATTTATTATAATATAAATAGAAACTTATTTGTATGAAATGATAAATGTGAAAGGTAGAGAAGAAAGCAGGTGAAATGATACTATCGAATGAAAAGGAATATAATGGAAATCTATTTGATCAATTGACGGTGATTGAGAGAATCGAGCGACAGCTGAATAAAGGCGGAGAAGAGGCTGCAAAAGAAGAGATTGAGGTGTTAAAAGGAGAAATTAACCGCAAGCTTTATCAAAAACCGCCATTAGTAGAAGGTTAGGAGGGATGGTTGTGAAGTTTTTATTTTCCTGTGCGGAGGAGTATTTACACAGATGTACCTGGAAGGATATGGCACTGCTTAAGTTCTGCCTTTTTTCCATGGGGCTTCTGGCAGGCATGCAGGTGTTGAAGAAAGATGAGAAGAAGGTGAGGGCTGCAGCTTCGGTTGTTTTTGCGGCCACCTATATTCCGTTGATGATGAAATTTTTAAAGGTTGTGATGGATAATAAAAAGATATGGAACTGATATACGTATGGATTAAGGAATATAAATGTATTTACAGACAGGGGTTCTGTCTGTCTCCGGAATTCACGGTGAAAGAGACTGTGAAGGAACTGGAGAATCAGAAAGGGCATAGGAAACGGAAGTGAAAAAAGTGTCGCTTAACAGGATGTTAAGCGAACTTTTTGGGATTCAAACAATTACATAATTTTGAACAATATAACAAATATTGGGATAATATTAAG
>CAYWRB010000577.1:0-2257 GCA_964460025.1 uncultured Hungatella sp. | reverse complement strand
GTCCCCTTGGAAGGAACTGCGGTATGTACAGAAAATATATATTGTCTGGTCGCGGGTATCGGGAACGGGTCCCCTGCTCGTGCCATGTTCATGATATCCCCTTCCCTGGGGACTACATTCCGTTCCGGCTTCCCCGGCGCCAGCCGACGCCACCCGCTGGAGCCCCTCCCGGAATCTTCCACCGGCATGGCCTGTCCTTTCCTTGAACAACAGAAAACACCCGGCAAATACAGTCAGCCTAACTGCCTTTATCGGGTGTACATGATATTCTTTATTTTCTAAAGCCGTTCTCTTTCAGTTTAAAAGTTTTCTTCTTCATAATCGGTACTTTCCATTATGCGGATCTGCCCGCCATCAGTTTCATAAAACCGCATCAACAGGTTGACAATGGTAGTCTTTCCTGCTCCGGTATGGCCGACAATAGCCACTGTCTGACCAGCCTTCACACTTACAGAAAAGTCATGAATAATGGTTTTATCCGGATGATAACCGAATCGGACATGATCCAGTTCCACATTGCCAAACACAGAAGTCAGGCATTTCGTCTTGCCGCTTTCATCCTCCAACTCTTCTTCCCCAAGGAACTCAAACACCCTGGTACTGGCTGCGGCCGCCGGCTGCAAGCTGGTGAGTACCTGCGCGATCTGCGAGAGTGGCTGGGTAAAAAGCCGGATATACATGGTAAAGGAGATAATAACACTGAATGGGATCATACCCCTTGCGGTCATAATCGCACCCAAAACGCAGACAACCACATAACCAAGATTTCCCACCAGGCTCATAATGGGCATCATCATCCCTGATAAGAACCGGGATCTCCACGCGCTGTCATACAGGCTTTCATTGATCGCATCAAAAGACTCCTGTACCGCAGCTTCTCCGTTATAGGCGCGGATGATCTGCTGGCCGGAAAACATTTCCTCAATATATCCATTGATCTTTCCCAAGGTCTGCTGCTGCGCCAGGAAATACTTCTGAGAAGTCCTGGCAATCAAAATCATCAGAACAAAGCCTATGACCGAAGCCGCAATCGCGCTAAGAGCCAACACCACATTGGTGATGAACATCATCACAAGCGCACCGGCTAACAACGTCGCAGAGGACACCAATGTACCTATACCACTGCCCAGCATCTGGCCGATGGTATCCACATCGTTGGTCAGACAGGAGAGAATGTCCCCGAAGCTGTTTGTATCAAAATACCGCAAGGGCATACGGTTGATCTTCTCTGAAATTTCCGTCCGCAGCCTCTGAGACATCCGCTGAGTCATGGTTGTCAGAATAAACTGCTGTCCATAGCCGAACACGCCGCCAAGACCATATAGGATTGCCAGGAATCCCCCAATCTGCCCAATCTTTTCCAAATCCATGCTCCCTGTCAAGCCCTGCTCGATCACATTTACCATATCTGCAATTTTATCTGGCCCAATAACGCTGAACACGGCTCCCGCCCCTCCAAGAAGCAATGAGACAAGGATTGCTGGAAGATAGCGGCGGCAATATGCAAACAGTTCTTTCAGCGGTCTGATCTCTTTTTTATTATCACGCATGACGCAGTTCCTCCTCCGACATCTGGGAACGGGCAATTTCCTGATAGACCTGACAGCTTCCCATTAGCTCGTCGTGGGTTCCCATTCCCGCTATTTTTCCGTCCACAAGGACGATAATTTTATCCGCATGGCAGATGGTTCCAATACGCTGGGCAACGATCAGCTTTGTTGCTTCCCTGGCACAGCGTTCCAATTCCCGCCGAAGCATCCGGTCTGTCTTATAATCCAACGCGGAAAAGGAATCATCAAAAATATAAATTTCGGGGTCTTTGCAGACCGCTCTGGCAATGGACAGTCTCTGCCGCTGGCCACCTGAAACATTGACGCCGCCCTGTGCAATCTCGCCGCTGATGCCTCCCGCCATCTGGTTGACAAAACTCTCGCTTTGGGAGACGGAAAGCGCCCTGCCGACTTCTTCGTCTGTGGCATCTCTTTTCCCCATCGCAACATTGGACGCTACACTGCCGGAAAACAGCACCGCTTTTTGGGAGATATATCCCAACTTCTCCCGGAGGGCATGAATCTCGTAATCCTGGACTCTGATCCCGTCTATTAAAATCTCCCCGGCAGTGACATCATAGTAACGGGGAAGCAGATTGACCAGAGTGGACTTCCCACTGCCCGTAGCGCCGATAAACGCCACCGTTTCTCCTGGATGAACAGTAAAGCTGAGGTCATGCAGCACATCTTCTCCGGCTCCCGGATAA
>CAYWRB010000576.1:0-2261 GCA_964460025.1 uncultured Hungatella sp. | reverse complement strand
CAAGAAAAAAACAATCACGGTGAAATAGTAAACAATGGATGTCAAATCAAAAACACCGGATACAAAGGTGTAGAACCGTTCAAACAGAGATAATTTTTTCATCAGATCCGGAAGCAGCCCCTCAAACATCTCAGGCTTTATAAAATACCCTGCTCCTACAGCCAGAATCAGGAGAACAGATACCCCGTATGCCATAGCCTGGTTTTTTGTCAGAAAGCGGATGACCATTCCCAAAAGACAGCAGATGATGAACAAGACCACCGCGGAACCAAAGGCCGTGGAGGAAACATGCTCCGCCAGGCTGACGCTGTAATAGTTTAAGAGGATCACCGGGATTCCAATTCCTGCCGCAAAGCCCAGGTTCTCTGTCAGGGATGAGAGGAACATTCCTATGGCTATAAGAGCGGCACCCATGATAAAAAAGGCCGCGATGGAACCATAGGAGGTAATCAGATATACCTCCCCGTACTGCGCAAAGATCCAGGGATACACTGAAACAATACATAGAGGAATCCCATAGATAACCAGCAATGCCAGATATTTTCCCACCACCACCTGAACAGCCGTAATGGGCAGCGAATACAGAAGCTGATCGGTCTTTTGCTTTCTCTCCTCTGCTATGACCCGCATGGTCAGGATCGGAATCAGCACCACAAAAATCAGGCTGACAAAGCTTAAGACATACTCAAAGTTTGCCACTGCCTGCTGAATGTTGTAGATCATGGCTCCGATTCCCACAAAGGCCAGCAAAAACGCCCCAAACACATATGCTGTCAGGGAGTGGAAATATCCTGATAATTCATGCTTGAATACTGCTATCATCTGACCTCCACCTCACTCTCTTCTGACTGGCCTTCCTCCGTATCTGCCTGGGATATGTCGCTTTCCGTCAATTCAATAAACACGTCCTCCAGGTTGGCTTTCCTGGAGGTCAGCTCCAGAAGAGCCTTTCCTTTTCCTGCAAACGCAAAAAAGATGCTGCGGCACGCATCCGGCACTTCCCCGGATTGTAATTGAACCTCCACATGGGAATTTCCATCTTCCAGTGTCTTTATCTGCCAATCTGAAATCCCGTGGATTCCATCCAGAATCTCTTCAACCTCGTCTTCTTTGGCTTCCGCCAGGAAGGATATTCCGCGGGATGCCAAAAACAGTTTCTCCAGATTCTCCGGCGCATCGAATGCCACCAGCTTCCCTTTGGCAATGATCAGTACCTTTTCGCAGATTGCCTGCACCTCTGACAGTATATGGGAGCTTAAAATGACCGTGTGCTCCTCGCCAAGCTGCCGGATCAGATCCCGGATTTCAATGATCTGAAGGGGATCCAGCCCCACGGTAGGTTCATCCAAAATAATAATCTTCGGATCTCCTAACAGTGCCTGGGCGATACCCACCCGCTGCCGGTATCCCTTGGAAAGCTTTGATATCAGCCGGCGTTCCATGCCCTCCAGTCTGGTCTGAAATATCACGGTTTCCACCTGCTTCGTTAACTCCCGTCCTTTAAGCCCTTTTGCCTCTCCCACAAATTTCAAATACTCAAGGGGAGTCTCGTTCATATACAGCGGCGGATGCTCCGGAAGATATCCCAGCAGCCGTTTGGCCTTGTCAGGCTCCTCAAAAATATCATATCCGCCGATCTTCACCTGTCCCTCCGTGGCAGACAGACATCCGGTCATGATATTCATGGTGGTGGATTTTCCCGCCCCGTTGGGGCCCAAAAAGCCGTATACATGCCCCTCTGAAATCTCAAAGGACAGATTATCTACAGCCGTAAATTCTCCATAACGTTTTGTCAAATGCTCAACGGTTATCATTTTTACCCTCCTGCCTTTTTTCTGCCCTTATGGTACCATCTGTCACTGAAACTACACTGAATTTCCTTTTCAGCTTCATTTCAGGGAAAAAATATATTATAATAGAAATGAGTTCGTAAATGGAGAATACTCTATGAAAATACTTGTGGTTGAAGATGAAAAGCTGCTGGCGGATTCCATCAGGACGCTGCTGACCAGGAAAGGCTTTGATGTTGAGGTGGCTTATGACGGGGAAACCGGCAAAGAATATGCTGAACTGGGAATCTATGACCTTTTAATCCTGGATGTGATGATTCCTGGAATGAACGGCTATGAAGTGGCGCGGAGGATCCGTTCCGGGAAATGCGGAACGCCTATTTTAATGCTGACAGCCAAATCCGAACTGGAGGATCGAATCACCGGACTGAATGCCGGCGCCGATTACTATTTAACCAAGCCCTTTGACAC
>CAYWRB010000575.1:0-2264 GCA_964460025.1 uncultured Hungatella sp. | reverse complement strand
TGGAATCCTGGCCGGTGTGCCCTACTACACAAGATCCTTTCCACCTGCCAGTGCGGCATATTATACGCTGGCTGTATTTGGGCTCTGGCTGATGGTGGATGAAAGGCGGTTAAAACCGTTAAAGCCGTGGATGAACGACACCTTTTTTATCTACGCCTTTCATTTTATACCGGTCCGCTTTCTCAACAAATTTTTTGCAGGCTGGCTGAGGGGCAGCGAGCCTGCGGCATGGCTTCTGTACTTGGGAATGCCGGCTCTGGTAACAGCCATATGCTGTCTGATGGCCTGTATTCTGCGTCGTCTGCCGTGGCTGTGGAAGCTGCTTAACGGCGGAAGGGCACCCATTTTTTGAGTACACGGGCTGTGGAAAATTTATTTTTGACCGTGAGGAAGCCGGCCTCTCAGGAACCGTTTTTTAAGTTCGGACCAGTGTAAGGGGATTAGGGGGTAAATATAACTTTTCCCTGCAATGGTCTTGTTAAAGACAATGGCGCAGACGGATAAAAGGATTCCTGCAGCATATCCCCATCCGTTAAACAGGGCGGTTAACAGAAGAATCATCAAACGCATAAACTTTAGGGCATATCCAAGTTCGAAGCTGGCCTGAGAATAATTGGCAATGGTGACAAAGGCCATATAAAGCATGGTCTCGCTGTTGAACCAGCCGGACTTGACGGAATATTCGCCTAATACGATACCTGCGATAACGCTCAAAGGTGTGGTCAGCATATTGGGCGTGTTGATTGCTGCCAGCCGCAGGCCGTCGATGGCAAATTCCAGGATAAACAGCTGAATTACTAGAGGAACATGAGGCTCCTCGGACAGAAGGAGGAATTCCAGCCATGGCGGAAGCACCTGGGGATTCTGCATGAGAAGAAGCCAGGTAGGAGTCAGAAACAGAGCCAGGAGAGAGATGGTCATCCTGGACAGCCGGAGATAGGTTCCCGTAATAGGAGGAAAATAGTAGTCATCAGCCTCCTCGATGATGTCAAAGACAGAAGAAGGAAGAATCATGGCAGCCGGAGAGTTGTCCACCAAGATGATAACGTTTCCTTCCAGAATCGATGCGGCTGCCGTGTCAGGCCGCTCGGAAAATTTAAACTTGGGAAAAGGGTTGTACCATTTGTGAGGATACAGACATTCCGCCAGGCTTTCCTGGTTCATGGTCAAGGCATCCACATGAAGGTTTTCAATTCTTTTTTTTATGCTGCTCAGCATCTGCTCATCCACACGCCCCTTCATGTAGCAGATAGCAATGTCCGTGTGAGAACTTTCTCCTGCGGTCAGGATCTCCATGGTAAGCTTGGGATCTCGGATCCTTCGGCGGATCAGAGCCGTATTGAAGATCAGGGTTTCCACAAAGCCGTCTCTGGATCCCCGCATAACCTTGTCCTTCTCCGGTTCCGATACACCTCTGGCCGGATAGGTACGGCAGTCAATGGTAATGCAGCGGTCATAGCCATCTATGAAGATACAGGAAATTCCGGTAAGCAGCTGGATGACAACGTCGTCTTCCCTGTCTGCCAGCCCCACTTCCCCATAGGGAACGTATTGTTTGGAAAAATCGTGGGCATTCTCCGGCATGGCCTCCGGCTTCATGGATTCCCATATCTGCATGATCTTCAGTAAAACTTCATCTTTCGTAAAACCATCTACAAAATAGATACAGGCATTCCTGCCGCCCACCGTGGTGGTGCGGTAGACCACATCAAAATTTGTATTTACATCCAGCAGTTCATTGAAACGAGTCATATTTTCGTCAAGGTGAGTAGAAAAGCTCATAGGTGTCTCCTTTATCCTTAAGATTTGTTGTTTTGTTGGAGTATATAGAAAGTATGCACAGAATTATAAGAATTATGATTTCCAAGCTTTTGTAATCTAAATGCAAAAAAATAAAAAAAGAAAGAAAAAATTGTGCAAAATGACATGAAAGAACTTGACATTTCAGGAATATAATGGTATATTTGTCCCATGAGAAGCACAAAGGGGTGCTCGCAGGTATCTTTTTGACAAAGGGGAATGTCAAAATTTTACAATTATAATGTAATATCGTTGAACGTGAAAAAAGAGCTGCTTTCTGTGGGGGAAAGGCAGCTCTTGTTCTGTTATCGAATAAAATGGATCAGGAGAAAAAGTCCCATAAAAAGGGAGGAGCCGGTAATCTTCTAAAAGATTACCGGCAGATTATGAAAAAAATCTTATCGAAATGTAAGCAGCAACAACAACTTCATCTGACATTTATAAGTATAGCCATAAATTATGAA
>CAYWRB010000574.1:1116-2269 GCA_964460025.1 uncultured Hungatella sp. | reverse complement strand
AAGCTGTTCATCAGGTTATTGATGCTGGAGTGAAGTCCTATGGCCAGAACAGCGCCGATGGTGGCAAGGTCAATCCTGGCCAGCCGGGGGTCAATGGTGAGCTTCTGGCTTTTTTTGCCGATGCATAAGGCGTATATGAGGTCTGTAGCGATATTGCCCAGAACAGTGGCAATGGCGGCGCCTCCTGCCCCCATATTCAGTCCCAGGATGAAGATCGGGTCAAGGATGATGTTGACGATGCTTCCCACGATGCTGCCGATCATTGCAATATTGGCCAGCCCCTCGGTGCGGAGCTGATTGGCAGGAATCAGTGTCAGAATAATAAAGGGAGCTCCCAACGCGATCCAGTTATAATATTCACCGGCGTAGCGGAATACTTCTTCCTCAGCGCCCAGCATCCTGAGGATGGGGGAACGCAGAAGCAGCATGATGGCTGCAACCAGGACGCCGGTTGCGATGGCGCTGTAGAAGGTAAAGCCGCTGACCCGTTTGCCTTCCTCATCTTTATGCTGCCCGAAAAGGCGGCTCATTACGCTGCTTCCGCCCAGGCCAAAAAGGTCGCCTAAGGACACCATCAGCAGGAAGATGGGAGCGCAGATGGAGACTCCGGCAACCAGGTCTGTATTTCCGGTACGGGCGATAAAAAAGGTATCTGCCATATTATAGACCAGGCTGACAATTTTGGACAGAACCACCGGAAGCGCCAGAGTCATAAAGGCTTTGGGAACCGGTACGGTTTCAAACAGAGCATTATTGTTTTTGGTTTGCATATTACTCCTCCGTTCTTTCTGAGAGTATTCTCCTGTATTTGGTTATTATTATAGCAAAAAGACTTGGCATTGGATGTGACATGTGTCACAATAAATGCAGGAGGATGATCAATGGAAAAAGTTTATAAAAAAGAAATAACAGACATGTGGTTGAAAAAGTCCTGTCTCACAGAATATTTCAATACTGCAGGGCTTGGTTTTTTTGTGATCCGTTATCAGCCGGGAGAGCTTTTGCTGGAAGCGCAGCAGTCGGTCACACATTTTCAGTTTATTGTGAGGGGCAGCGCCGTGTTGTATTATCTGGGTGAGGATGGAGCCCGAAGAAATGTGGTAGTGATGGATAATGAGGGAATATTAGGCGATATGGAGTTTGTGACAGGCAG
>CAYWRB010000574.1:0-1106 GCA_964460025.1 uncultured Hungatella sp. | reverse complement strand
TACCCCCATTTTTTATACGGAGGCAATAACACCGGTGGTCGTGCTGGCGCTTCCCATGGAAGAAAGCAGAAACAGATTGGAGAAGGACTGCGGCTTCCTGATGTATTTGCTGCGTCAGGCATCCATGGTAAAAGTATTCACATCACGGAATGCTGTGGAGATGCCCAAGCTGGAAGAGAGGCTTCTCTATCATCTGAAAAACGAGTGTCCCCATGGGACAATGACAGGAATGGAAAATACGGCCGTAAAGCTCCGGTGCAGCCGGCGGCAGCTGCAGAGGGTGGTCAAAAAACTGGAGGAGCAGGGCAGGCTGAAAAAACAGAGCAGAGGATGCTATAAATTGCCGGAGGAGTAAACAACGGGCAGCAAACTTCCTCACGCGCCCCTGCGCATAAAAAGACGCTCCGCAGAATGCGAAGCGCCTGATATCCACATGGTATAAAGAGCCGCGGTTAATCTTCGATACCGGCATCCTCTGCCATCTTATCAAAGCCCTTTTGAACGGCGTCATAGGTCTGCTGAGAGATGCTGGGAAGGCTGCCGCCCCATTTCTTCTCTGCAAGCTTGTAGCCTTTTTCAAAAGCAGAACGCATTTCTTCAATCTTGCTGGGATCACCGCCGGTCAGAGCCGTGGCAAAGTCCAAAATACGCTGAGAGGTCTGGGAAACACCCCAATAGCCGTCCTCTGCGATATCAGCCTCTGCTTGCAATTTAGTAGCAGGATCCACGGTGAAGTCACCGCTGGATAAGAAACTCCAGATATCATTTGCCTTGCCATAGGTCTGTCCCTGCTTGGTCAGCATACGCTCTACCAGACTCTGAAGCTGTGAAGTTCTGGCGTCAGCATCTGCTTTCAGCTTGGCGATCATCTGGGTGTCAGGCTTATACTTCTTCGTGGAAGCTGTCGCAGCATCCTTTGAAGATTCATACACTGCTCCGCTGGACTGTGCAGTGGTGGTTTCCTTGGCGTCTGTTTTTGCTTCCGGGCTCTTAGGTGCGGAAGCGGCGAAGGTGCTGTAGGCACTGCCTGCTCCGGTAACTCCATTTACACTCATGATTATACCCTCCTTGGTTAGTTTATTTTTGTTTACAGTTTTCTATTACTT
>CAYWRB010000573.1:0-2271 GCA_964460025.1 uncultured Hungatella sp. | reverse complement strand
GCCAAGAGAGGCGTAAAAATCGATGCGGTCTATTTCCATGCGCCGCCCTACACCAGCGAGAGGGCCAAACAGAAGGTAGTGGACCTGGCCAAATTGGTAGCCAGATATTCCGGCCCCATAAAACTTCATGTAGTAAACTTTACGGATATTCAGCTGTACATCTATGATAAATGTCCTCATGAGGAGCTGACAATCATCATGAGACGTTACATGATGAAGATTGCGGAAATGATCGCCAAAGAGACAGAATGTCTGGCTCTGATTACAGGAGAGAGCATCGGCCAGGTAGCATCCCAGACCGTGCAGTCTCTGGCTGCCACCAATGAGGTGTGTACCATACCTGTGTTCCGTCCGGTGATTGGATTCGACAAACAGGAGATTGTGGATATTTCAGAAAAAATCGGAACTTATGAGACTTCCATTCAGCCATATGAGGACTGCTGTACGATCTTTGTGGCTAAACATCCGGTGACAAAACCAAACATCAAAGGGATTCACAGGTCAGAAGAACATCTGGCGGAAAAGATTGAGCAGATGGTAAAGACGGCTTTAGATTCCAGAGAAGTAATTGACTGCTAGTACACGTTTAAATTTCGCCAAAAGACTTAAACAAAGGAGCTGCCGCAAAATAACGGATTCAAAAGATATTTTGCGGCAGCTTCCCGATTTTCCTATGTTTTTAATGAATTAAGTATGGAGACAGTACGTTAAGTATTTCGTTAACCGTAGATTCGGTCTCGGCATGGATGTTTAAATCAATAGGCTTGGATAAATCCAGACTGAAAATTCCCATGATAGATTTTGCGTCAATCACATATCTGCCGGATACCAAATCAAAGTCAACGTCAAATTTGGTCAGGTCGTTTACAAAAGACTTTACTTTATCGATAGAATTTAAAGAAATACGTACAGTTTTCATAAATAAATGCCCTCCTTGATGATTGTCTAAATAAATGCCAGGGCTTGCCCTGCTCTATGTTAAATAGTACAGATAAGGCTGTAAAAAGTCAATAGGAAGATTGCATGAAAAATACGGGAAACTTCATGACAGTTGTAACAGTTCGTAACGAAGAGGCCAAAAGTCCAGTCATTTTGGCAGCCCGCAAAAATCATATTATAGTAAGGAGCAAGAGATTATGAGAAAGGCAGCATTGCATAATCTGGGGTGTAAGGTAAATGCTTATGAGACGGAGGCTATGGAGCAGCAGCTGGAGGCAGCCGGATATGAGATCGTTTCTTTTCAGGAGAAGGCGGATGTATATGTGGTCAACACCTGTTCCGTAACCAATATAGCGGACCGTAAATCCAGACAGATGCTTCACCGGGCGAAAAAAATGAATCCAAACGGTGTGGTAGTTGCTGTAGGCTGTTATGTGCAGGCTGCCCAGGAAAGCCTGAAATCCGATCAGTCGGTAGACTTGATTATTGGAAACAACAGAAAAAAAGATTTGGTAGAAATATTGAAAGATTATTTCGAAAAAACGGCGGAACAAAAACCAGCGGAACATTCCTATATGATCGAAATTGGAAAGACCAGAGAATATGAGGCACTGAGTATCGAAAAAGATGCGGAACATACCAGGGCATTTATCAAGATTCAGGATGGTTGCAATCAGTTCTGCAGTTACTGCATCATCCCTTACACCAGAGGCCGTGTAAGAAGCCGCCAGCCGGAGGAAGTGGTCAGGGAGGCAGAACTTCTGGCCCGCAGGGGATATCAGGAAGTAGTCCTGACAGGAATTCACTTAAGCTCCTACGGCTTGGATTTTCCCGAACAAGAAAAAGAAGATTTACAAAAGCTTTTGATAAAACTGGACCAAATCCCCGGACTGAAAAGAATAAGGCTTGGCTCTCTGGAACCAAGAATCATTACCGAAGACTTCGTAAAAACTCTGTCAGCCCTTCGGACCATATGCCCTCACTTCCACCTGTCCCTCCAAAGCGGATGCGATGAAACTCTGAAACGGATGAACCGCCATTACACCACCAGGCAATACGAAGAGGGCTGCCAGCTGTTAAGACAATGGTTTGACCGTCCGGCCATCACCACCGACGTAATCGTAGGTTTCCCCCAGGAAACCGAAGAAGAGTTTCAGAAAACGGTGGAATTTTTAAAAAGGATACATTTTTACGAAATGCATATATTCAAATATTCAAAACGAGCAGGCACCAAAGCCGCTTCCATGGAAGGCCAGCTTACAGAAGCCCAAAAAGCTTCCAGAAGTGACTGCCTTCTCCAATTAGAGCAGGAGATGTCCAAAAAATACCGCC
>CAYWRB010000572.1:0-2278 GCA_964460025.1 uncultured Hungatella sp. | reverse complement strand
CAGAAATTGCCCGCACCGCCGTATGTAGTCGTATGGCTGTCCGTAGCCGTAGCAATCTCCCCCGGTTTTGCATACTTTGCCTCATGCATAATGGTGTGACAAATCCCCTCGCCGATATGCAGCTTGGTAATCCCATACCGTTTCGCCAGTTCCAGCCCTGCGTCATAGTGGCTGTAATCATTTTTTGCCACCGCCGTAGGCATACAGTGGTCCCACACAATGGTAACCTTGTCCGGATCATCAATCCTGTCCGCGCCGATTTTCTCCATGGTATCCAAAAGATATGTGGTATAAATATCATGAATCATCATCATATCCGGTTTCGTAATCACAATATCCCCCGGCTCCACATGCTCTTTGCCTGCATTCCGTTTCAGCAGCTTCTCCGCCATGGTGTAACCTTTTTTCCGACACTGTTCCAAGGTTAAAGGTTGTATCTCCGTCTTCCTAAGCCCTGCAGCAATCCGTTTTTTCGTATCCTCAATCAGCCCGCCGTTGGAGACAATAGCAAACAGATTCTCCGGAATCGCACCTACGGTAAATGATTTTCCATTGACACTGACCGTCTGGTCATCCACATCCACCGTAACAATATCTCCCCCCTGGCACACATCCTGAATCCCGTCACACTGCAAAAGCAGAATCCCGCTGTTAAATGCATTCCGAAAGAAAATCCTGGCAAAACTTTTTGCAATGATACACCGCACTCCATTGTAAGAAAGAACCGTAGCCGCCTGCTCCCTGCTGGATCCACAGCCAAAATTGCTTCCTGCAATCAAAATATCCCCAGGCTGCACCGTAGAACCAAACTCCGGTTTCAGCAGCTCAAACGCATATTTCTTCATCTCCTCAATGGTAGGAATGGTTCCCCTTTTCCCCGGGATTATGGTATCCGTATCAATATCATCCCCAAACTTCCAGATTTTTCCGCTGAATCTTTTCTCCATCTCGCCCCTCCTTACATCTGTCCGGCAAAAGAAGCCGCCATAACCGTTTCCACGGACCCGGTATACACCTGTGCATCCTCACACCCCATAGCTCCCGCAAACGTATAAAGCCCCGTAGTAACCAGTCTCTCCTTCGGCCCCATCACACCCGGCCCCTGAACCACCACACTGTGGTCTCCCGCCGCACTAATCTGCGCGCCAAAATCAATAAATTTTGTCAGAATTCCTTCCTCCATGGCCTGAATATAATCCCTGCTGGTAGCCGGACATACCGTAAGCCTGAATCCCCTTGCCAGAGCCTTTCCCTCCAGCATCTGCGCCGCCTTCCGAAGCTCCTCAACGGTTCCTCCGGTATAACCGCCAATCTGCCCTGCCTTCAGCGCTATTCCCGCCAGGCTCCTTCTCTTCTCTATCCCCGCATCCTTCTGTCCTTCCCGGCTTTCACAAGGCATCACCACCATAGGCTCCGCCTCAGACAGAGAAAGCACCAACACATTCTCTTCATCCTCCGGCTTTTCCTCCGTCACCGACGCCGTATAAGCTCCTGTCATGCAGGCCATACTGCACAGCACTTCCCTCTCATGCCGCCCCAAGGTTGGACAATAAAACTCCAAAGCCTTCTTTTGAAGTCCCCTATTCTCCGCCAGAAAAGCCATTACCCCATCCATAATACTTACGCCTTCCCTAAGTTCTCCCGTCACCAGAACCGTAACCGTCTCAGGAACAACCACACTGTAACGCCCTGTCTCCGTCACTCTTGCCAGCTCCGGAATGCTCACATTAATTCCCAAAGCCCCCTTCGCTCCGAAAATACTCCCATGGCTTCCGCCGCCGATGATAATCTCCCCCGGCTTCACCACCTCATTTACCATATACTGATAACCAATTCCCTGTGCCTGCACATACCGGCACCCAAACCTCTCCGCAAACGCCAGGTTCTTCCTCAAAATCCCGGCCGCCTCCGGCCTTCCCGTAGGCACATCATGGTCATAAATCACCAGAACCTTCTCCGGCTCCGCCACAGTTCCAATCTCATCTACAGCAGCATGGCTCACCCCGTCATTTATCACGATATAATCCGGTTCCACCGTCACCACCGAACCTGCCGGCCCACCCAGCATCCTCTCAACAAACGTCCCCATATTTTCCTCCATTTTCTATAATCCACTCTCGGATTCCCTCCTGCACCTGCCTTTGTAGCTAATTCTCCGCCACATGCACCCAAATTCATTCAATATGCGTTCCACGCAAACCTCATAAATTCACACACACTTGGCAAAAAACTATCTACAAAATCAGTCTCAAAAAGTCAGCCTCCAACAGTACATCTT
>CAYWRB010000571.1:0-2295 GCA_964460025.1 uncultured Hungatella sp. | reverse complement strand
CAGACACTTACCCGAACCATAACGGTGGACGATAAGCCCCGGATCCTCCCATACCTCCGTGGAAAAGCAACATTCCGGCGGGCCGAAGGGCTGAGGCGGAACATAGCGCCAGAAGGTCTGGGAGTCCTTATCCCACTCCAGGAAAATGTAGACATCTCCCACAGGAATTGCGTCGATCTCCTGATGAGAAGGAAATGCGGACTTTTCTTCCTGGTCCAGAAGCAGCTGGGACGACATAACCTTTCGATCTTCTTTTCTTAAACCCAGAACGCCGGAACTCTTTAAAAATTCATAGGTACTGCTTCCTGCCTCCCGGATTCGGTTTAATCCTGAGGAAACCAGGATTCCTCCCTGGCGGACATAACGGTCAAGCTGGTCCGCCTCCTGTCTATCCAAATCTCCTTCGTCCCCAAGAATCACCACCTGGTACTTGGATAGATCCGCCTTCTTCATGGCATCGGGAAGAATCTCCGCAAAAAGGATATGGGCTTCCGTCAGCACACGTATCCAGCCCTTTTCCTCCTCCGTGGCCACCCAGCGGTCCTTTCTTCTAAGGAGGACTTTGGCTGTGGAACGAAGACCTTTGTAATCCTCCTCATGGGCCTGATGGTATGCAAATATCTTTTTTATAACCGGAAATCCGCTTCTGTCCACTGCTGTGTCCAGCCTTCCGATCAGGTAAAAATCCAGCGCCCCCAGATTGGCCAGATTCTGCCACAGCCTCATGGCATGGAGACTGGGGCTTACCGATGCATGGCGCAGTCCGTATCCCGGATAACTGACCGTAGTGTTGGAACAGATTATTCCCGATGATCCGTCTCCGAGAATTGCCCTGCAGTTGCTGGATGCGTGATAAATCCAGTGGGGCAGTCTGGTACTGATCTCCGTAGCCGCTTCGATTCTCCCATAATCCACATCATCAAAGCAGATTTCCGGACTGATTCCTTTCAGAAAATCGGACATCTTCTTCCGATAAGCTTTTACCGTGGTTTTTTGGAAAGCCTCGTATTCTTTCCAGGCCGGGTCCTCCAAATCTCTATTGTTCCATGCCTGATCCGGAAGTTCTTTCCCTGAAAAGGCTTTAAATCCACTGCGGCAGCCGCTGCAGTGGCAGAAACCAAAGTCATGGAACTTGTAGTCCCTGGTCTGAAACCCGCCCATGTTACAGTACAGCCCGTCAAAGGGTATCTCCCGAAATAATTCTTCTATGATTTCAAAGGCGTACTTCTGCTGATATTCACCGCAGAGGCAGGTCTGAACATAACCGTTCTGCTCCATCACGCCTCCGTCACTGGTTCGGAACGCCCACTGGGGATGCATCTCATATACTTCCTGCCTCACCTTAGAAAAATCGGCTCTGGCAATCACACGGATTCCGTTTTCATGACAGAGATCTACAATTTTTTTCAGACTGTCACCGGTTAAATATGGGTTTTTTATATGGTAAGGCAGTTTCGTGTCATATCCTGCACTGATTCCTGCCGCATTGAGCAGGACAACCGTGGCATGAAAGTCCAATAGATCTGCCACGAACCGCTCCGCCGATAGATCGCCCATATCAATTTCGCGGAGATTTGTCTGAATCATCCTCCAGGGGTGTTCTTTCCACCAAGGCGTGCTTCTTTCCGCAATCAGCTTTTCTCTTGTCATCCCTTTCTCCTTTTAAGCGCTCTTTTTCAGGGTGCTCTTAGCCCTTTACAGAGCCTGCAGTCAGTCCTTCAATAAAGTAACGGTTAAAGATCAGATAAACAACAATCATGGGAATCAAGGCGATGGAAGAACCTGCCAGCATCAAATTCCAGGAGGATGCGGCCTCACCTGATCCCTTTAAGTTCATAATTCCTACAATCAACGGCATACGGTCCGGGTTGGACAGTGTAAATACCATGGGCATCAGATAGTCGTTCCAGGAATGGCGGAACTCCAGGATCGCTATGGTGGCGATCAGCGGTTTCAGCAACGGAAAGATGATCCTCCAATAAATTCCGAAAAAGGAACAGCCGTCCACCTTGGCCGATTCATCAATCTCTTTCGATATGGACCGGATGTAAGACCTGGTAATAAACAGATTCGTCACATTTAAGCCAAATACCCTGATGATAACCACACCCCACAGAGACTTGTTGATGCCGAAAAATTTTGCAATAACAAAGGTAGGATAAAGGGTTAAACTTCCCAGAGACACAAACATGGATGAGACAACCAACCCAAACAGAATATTTTTTCCCGGAAAATTTCCTCTTTCAAATACATAACCTGCAACGGTGCTGGTCACGATGGTTCCTAACACAATGG
>CAYWRB010000570.1:0-2295 GCA_964460025.1 uncultured Hungatella sp. | reverse complement strand
AACATGATTTTTATTTTTATTTTATTTTTTAAAAATGTATTTCATTTATTGAAATGTTTTCCCAAAAACTATTGACATTTATGCAAAAAATCAGATATGATATTCCCGTAAATAATGAAAATATGATATACTATTTTACAATACATAGGAATGGAGGCGGATGACAGCCAAAATGGAACAAACTAGCCGCTTAGCAAAGGATAATCAATCAACAGACAAAGTGCTGGCCATTATAGAATTCCTCTCCCACAGCAAGGAACCTATGAGATTGATCGATATCTCAAATCAGCTTCACTACAATACCAGCACTACTTTGCGTTTTTTAAATTCTCTGGAACGCAATGGATATGTATACAAGGACAGAGAGACTTTAAAATACCAGATGACTTACAAATTGTGCGGGCTGGCCAGCTATATCAGCAACCGCACCGGTATCGTGGAGATTGCATCCCTTCCCATGAAAAAGCTTTCCACCAATCTGGGAGAATGTGTATGCCTGGCTGTGGAACAGGATTATACCGTAGTATATGTCCATGTGGCTGACGGTCCCGGACAGATTCTGCGAACCACCCAGCGGATCGGAAGCCAGGCTCCCATGCATTGTACCGGTGTCGGAAAAGTCATACTTTCGGAGTTTCCGGAATCTAAGATCGACCAGATGATACAATTAAAGGGGCTTACACGCTATACGGACAACACCCTGGTGACAAAAGAGATGCTTGTCAATGAGCTCCAGCTTATACGGCGGAGAGGATATGCATATGACAACGAAGAATGCGATTTCGGAGCGCGCTGCATCGCATTTCCCCTAAGAGATTACAGCGGCAAGATCATAGCGGCGTTGAGTGTTACGGGTCCTCTTGGCCGGATGACAGATGAATTTATCAATTCCAATTTCCGGACGATTCTGGAGACCGTGCAGGATATCTCTTATCAGCTGGGATATCACAGTTAAACATTGTGCTTATCCTCAAAAAATTCCATTACAAAAGCCAGCTGAGATTGTCTACATCAGCTGGCTCGCCAAATACATCTGCCCTCCGGGTTTTTATTGTTATTCTATGGCTGCAATACGTCCGTCCCCGTAAGGATCTTTATAGGCTTCTCCTATGACTCCGTCTAAAACTTCCGTGATATAGTCGATCAGCACCCGATTATCCAGTTTCGTATCTTCCAGAAGAAGCTTACAGTCCACAAACAGGTTATTGCCGTCTCCCCCATTTTTCAGAAGATAATTGGAGGAGGCTACGGTATATATTTTATCCGGATCAAGAGGCTTCCCGCCTACCATTACGTTCTGAACACGACGTTTACCGTCAATTTTTTCAAACATACCGTTCTCATCAAGAATTACCGGACTGTCCGTGTTCATATGAATCTCAAAAGTAATGCCTGATACTTGTTGGAAGCCTCCGAATTCATCAGGAACGAATTTTACTGACATCTCCAAAGCATCCAGCACCTGCTGCCCCGTGGCTTCCACCATACAAAGTTCATTCCCAAAGGGCATAAGATTAATGATATCTCCATAGGTAATATCTCCTGCCGGAATATCCGTGCGGATTCCCCCTCCGTTTATCAAAGCGATATCCGCTCCTGCCTCATAGCGGAATGCATCGGCGCACAGATCCCCCAGGTTGGTCTCCGTATTTCTTATAAGTCTTACGGGCTTCTTGGAGTCTGCCGTTGACGGCTCGTTGATTACCAGCGGGACTTCTGATCTGGCGATAACTTCTTTCAGCGTTTCATTCAGTTCCGATGTGATTTTGCCGATCCTCGCCACAACGGCGTCATCCTCACGGTCATAAGTGTCAATCAGTTCTGTCTTCATGGAGCCATCAGCCCTTATTGTCAATTTCCCTACGGATGCCATCTTTGTCCCCGTAGACGTAAGCAGAACTTCTTTTCCTTCCTTATTCTTCACTTTTTCTTCCTCAAGGACGCTGTGGGAATGGCCGTCAAGCACCACTTGGATTCCGGAAGTATTTTCGATCAGCTCCGTGGAAGTCCAGGGACTGCAGGATTCCAGAATCCCCAAGTGCGCTACCGCTATGACATAATCCGCTCCTGCCTGCAGTGCTTCATCAACGGTTTCCTGTACACAGGCATAGAAGGCGGTTCCGTCCTCATCCTGCATAAAATGATAGATATACTCCCCCTCTTCATTCTGGAAATGGGCCGGTGTGGAGCTGGTAATGGTCTTTGGGGTGCAGATACCTATAAAAGCAATTTTTCTTCCTCCAAGCTCCTGTATGGAGTATCCGTCAAATACGGTTTTATCGGTTTTGCTGTCTA
>CAYWRB010000569.1:0-2299 GCA_964460025.1 uncultured Hungatella sp. | reverse complement strand
CGGCAGATGGATATTGAGGAAAGTCATTTGGCGATATGTAAATGTGTCAGCTCACCAGGCACTGTCCGGATGGCACACCAGAAGGGAGGGATTGCCTTATGTCACAGATTCGTGTGAATCACCTGACGTTTTGTTATGAGGGAAGTTTTGACAATATTTTTGAGGATACTTCATTTTCCATTGACACCAACTGGAAGCTGGGGTTTATCGGGCGGAACGGAAAGGGGAAGACTACCTTTTTGAACCTTCTCCTTGGAAAGTATGAGTACCGGGGGAGTATCAGCGCCTCCGTGGCCTTCGACTATTTTCCGTATCCGATTACGGAGAGGCAGGGAAAACTGCCGGCAGCGGAATTTCTGGAGGAACTTAAAAATGGATGTGAATTGTGGAGGGTGCTGGTGGAACTGGATGAGCTGCGGCAGGACCCGGAGATTTTATACAGGCCGTTTGAAACCTTAAGCCCGGGGGAGAGGACTAAAATTATGCTGGCGGTTTTATGTTCAGGGGAAAATGATTTCCTGCTGATTGATGAGCCCACCAATCATCTGGACCAGGAGTCCAGGGAGAATGTAAAGCGATATCTGGCGGCGAAAAAGGGGTTTATTCTGGTATCCCATGACAGGGAGCTTCTGGATGCCTGTATCGACCATGTGCTGGTGCTGAACCGGCAGAGCATCGAGGTGCAGAGCGGGAATTTTTCCAGCTGGTGGGAGAACAAAAGCCGAAAGGACCAGTTTGCCAAAGGAGAAAATGAGAAGCATTTAAAAGAAATCGGGAAATTGAGGAAGGCGGCAGCCCGGACCGGGCAGTGGGCGGATAAAAGCGAGGGGACTAAAATCGGATTTTACCGCAAGGCAGCTGTCAATGAGCATGAGCGCTCCGTAGGAATGCGGGATTATATCGGGTCAAAGACCAAGAAGATGCAGAGCAGGGTAAAGCAGTTGGAAAGGCGGATTGACCGGGAGATAGAGGAGAAGGAAGGACTTTTGGTAGATTTGGAGCAGCCGGCGGATTTGAAGATTATGCCCCTTGAGCATTACAAAAAGGTGCTTGTAAATGTCAGGGACTATTCCGTAAGGTATGATGGGGCAGAGAATCCGGTGTTTTCCGGGTTGACATTTTCTGTTGAGAAAGGGGAGCGGATTGCTCTCCACGGGGAGAACGGGTGTGGGAAATCTACGCTTTTAAAGTTGATTCTGCAAAGGGGCCAGGACTTGGAATATGGATACACAGATGCAGGTCACGGAATGCAGGTCACGGAGACGGGAAGCTGTGAGACAGCCTCCGGCCTGGTGATTTCCTATGTAAGCCAGGATACTTCCATGTTAAGGGGAGGAATTTCCGAATTTTGCCAGAGTAACGGGCTGGAGGAAAGCCTGTTCTGCGCCATACTGCGGCAGCTTGATATGGACAGGGTTCAGTTTGTAAAAAATATGGAGGATTATTCGGAAGGGCAGAAAAAGAAGATTCTTCTTGCAAAAAGTTTGCTGACTCCCGCTCATCTATACCTGTGGGATGAGCCCCTAAACTATATCGATGTGTTTTCCAGGATGCAGATTGAGAAGCTGCTGACAGAGTATGAGCCTACGATGCTGTTCGTGGAGCATGACGGAAGATTTCGGGAGAAGGTGGCAACCAGGGTGGTGGAGCTATAAAAAGAATTATCAGAAATTTGACTAAGGCTATGAGGGATTACCGTAAGATACTCTCATAGTCTTGCAAATCATGGTATATACCATCAATATAAACTTTGGTATCTTCGATACGGTAAATCATGAAATATCTATGATGTTTAAAATGAAGTATCCGATACCCCAGACTGCGCAATTGGGGATTATCGCATAGTTTTAAACTGCCAGCTGTCCGGGAAAGTCGCAGCTTACAATTTTCTGCATCTTTCAGAACATGTAAAGCGGCTTGTTCATTTTTGAGTTCAAAAAGAATATAGTAAACAATCTGATCCAACTGTTTTTTGGCTAACTCAGTTAGTATAATTTCATAGTCCATATTTCCCTCGGATTTCCTTAAGAGCTTGGCCCATTTCCTGACATTTTCCTTCGGCGGATTGTTTTCTGGAAGTTTCTAAATCTTTATAGATTTCCTCTTTGCTTTTTTGAAGGAAGGGACTTTGGGCGCTGCGTAATTTGAATAGTTTTGTGGTGAATTTTTGTATTTCCAATAAATCGTTTTCTGGTAAAACTTTCATCATGGAAATTGTATTTTCCAAAGTATTCATTATAAGCCTCCTAAAATAATTTATCCATTCTATTATAACATGTATTGTTCTTTCAGACAACGT
>CAYWRB010000568.1:0-2300 GCA_964460025.1 uncultured Hungatella sp. | reverse complement strand
ACGGTTTTCAAGACCGCCTCGTTATGACCACTTCGATATCTCTCCAAACGTGCTTTAATAGTTTACGCGGAAAGTCTCAGTTTGTCAAGAACTTTTTAATAATTATTTAAACTTTTTTTCGACAACTATGACAACTTCATTATTCTAACATTATTATCCTCAGTTGTCAATTTCTTTTTTCAATCTTTCGACAATCTTTTTGACAGAAAAATCTCCGCTATAGCCATATCCTCCGGAGTAGTGACCTTCATATTCTCATAGCTGCCATAGACCAATTTCACTTTTTGATCCGTCATGTGCTCCACTACCATGGCATCGTCCGTAATCCCCCTTTGGTTTTCCTCATGTTCGAACAGTTTTATGTATGCGCCCATGATTAAGGGATAAGAAAATGCCTGAGGAGTCTGAATCATCCAGAGACTGGTCCGATCAGGCGTTCCGGCTGCAAATCCTGCTTCATCGGATATCTTTATGGTATCCTTTACCGGCATCCCGATGACGCAGGCCCGGCTTCTCTTCGCCTCCTCAATGGCTGACCCGATGATTTGCACCGTGACACATGGTCTGGCTCCGTCGTGAATCAGCACATAGTCGCTTCCCTCGGCCGCCTTCAGGCCCTCATAGACAGAGTGATAACGTTCCTTCCCTCCCGGAACGATCTTAGAGACCTTTGAAAATTTGTATGCCTCTACAATCTCTTTTTTACAGTAGTCCTCTTGTCCCGCTCCGGTGACCAATATCATGTCATCCACTTGGCTTTCCTGAAATGCCAAAAGCGAATAATAAATAAGAGGTTTTCCGTTTAACAGCATGTACTGCTTTTGTACATCACTCTCCATCCGGGTTCCACGTCCTGCCGCCAAAACAATCCCGGTAATTTTCCCTTGATTCATCTCTCCCCCAGCTTCAGATTGGGCACCGCGTTCAAATCCCAGCCGCTGCGAACCCCGTTAATATATTCATAATATCCGGCCACGCCGATCATAGCCCCATTATCCGTACAAAAAATAGGTGAAGGGTAATAAAATTCAAGACCTGCTTTCTCACAGCTTTCCTTCATACCGGCACGCAGGGCCGAATTACATGCTACCCCTCCTGCAATGGCCACCTTCTTATACCCAAGTTCTCTGGCCGCTTCCACCGTATGATCTACCAGCACATCCACCACCGCACGCTGAAAAGAGGCAGCCAGATCCGGCACATGGATCTCCTCCCCCATCATCCTGGCGTGGTTAATATGATTTAATACCGCTGATTTCAGGCCGCTGAAGCTGAAATCATAGGGAGCGCCTTCCACCTTGGCTCTGGGAAATGTGATGGCATAGGGATTCCCTTCCCTGGCCGCCTTATCCACTTTTGGCCCTCCCGGGTATCCTAATCCCACTGCCCTTGCCACCTTGTCAAATGCCTCTCCTGCCGCATCGTCTCTGGTTCTTCCCAAAATTTCATATTCCCCATAGTCTTTCACCACCACAAGGTGGGTATGTCCTCCGGAAACAATCAGACAGATAAACGGAGGCTCCAGATCCGGATGTTCAATAAAATTGGCGGACACATGCCCTTCTATGTGATGAACTCCTATGAGAGGCTTTTGGGCTCCATAAGCAATCGCCTTGGCCTCCGCTACCCCTACCAGCAAAGCTCCAACCAGCCCCGGACCGTAAGTCACCGCAACGGCACTTATTTCCTCCAAAGTCATGGACGCCTCGATTAACGCCGCCTCAATCACCTGATTTATCTTTTCAATGTGCTTTCTGGAGGCAATCTCCGGCACCACGCCGCCATAGAGAGTGTGAAGGGCAATCTGGGAAGAGATCACGTTAGACAACACCTGTCTTCCGTTCTTCACTACCGCTGCCGCCGTCTCGTCGCAAGAGCTTTCTATGGCCAAAATATAAACATCCTCTTCTACCACTCGTTTTTTCATAGCTTTCCCTACTCTTCATCAAATTCTAGTTCCACGGTTCTTCCGTCTCTCGCCGCAATGCTTCTTGGAAATATCTCCTTAACTTTGTCCATAAAATCCTCGGGTCTGGTTAAGGACGGACTGTAATGGGTCAGCCACATTTCCTTAGGTCCGGCCTCCCTGGCCAGTTTTGCCGCCTCATAAAAGGTCATATGTTTATATTCTCTGGCCTTTGCCTCTTTTCCATCCTCACCATACATGCCTTCGCAGATAAACAGATCCGCCTGGCTGGCATATTCCGCAATGACAGGCACCGGCCGGGTATCCGTACAGTAAACCACCTTTAATCCTCTCCGCGCTTCACCCAAAACCATGTCCGGCGTATAATGGATCC
>CAYWRB010000567.1:980-2309 GCA_964460025.1 uncultured Hungatella sp. | reverse complement strand
CTGGAACTTCTGAACAAAGCCAGACACAACGAGTATGAGGAACATGACGTGGTGTACCAGGCCTTTGGAGATAAGGCCAAGGAGGAGGGCTTTGAAGAGATCGGCAGGATCTTTCATCAGATCGCGAAGATAGAGAAGGTTCACGGAGACCGCTTCGGAATGTTTGCGGATCTGATGAGCAGCCAGCAGCTGTTCGTATCGGATGTAACTGCCGGCTGGATGTGCTTAAACTGCGGTCATGTTGTCCAGGGCCCAAAAGCCCCTCTGATGTGCCCTGTGTGCAGACACGAGCAGGGGTATTTTATCCGCCTGGAGATGGCGCCTTACCTGGGCCGATGACGGAGAAATGGTGCCTGGCTGAAGGCAGCAGAATAAAAGGAAAAAGGAAAAGGAAACGACAGAATGTGGAAATTAGCACTGTTATCAGTCATAGGCTGCGGCGCTTTTTTCCGTTCCCTTTACGAGCGGAGAACATTAGCGGTCAGCACATATAAGCTGGAGACGGATAAAATTGCAGAGAACAGGACATTTGTATTTTTATCTGACCTTCATGACAACTGTTTCGGTGAAGGTCAGAAGAGGCTGCTGGATGCCATAGACAAGGAGAGACCGGACGCCATCCTCATAGGAGGCGACATGATGGTAGTGAAGAACAGGGCGGACACGGATGCCGCCTTGTTTCTTGTTGAAAAATTATCCCGGAAATATCCGGTATATTATGGAAACGGAAACCATGAGAACCGTATGGAACAGAACAGAGATCAGTATGGAGATCAGTATGAACGTTTTGTGGAGTCACTGGGGAAGCTGAAAGTCCGCCATCTGTCCGACAGCGCCGCCGATCTGGATGGGCAGATAAGAATCTATGGCCTGGATATACAAGAGCCCTATTATCAGAAGTTTGGAAAGAGGATCATGAAGGAACAGTACATAGAGAACCGTCTGGGAAAAGGAGACAGTAAAAAGTACCGGATCCTTCTGGCCCACTCACCTATGTTCCACGAGGCCTATGCTCAGTGGGGAGCGGATCTGGCCCTGTGCGGACATTTTCACGGCGGAACCATACGGATTCCGGGGCTGGGAGGGCTGATGACTCCGCAGTTTCAGTTTTTCAGAAAATGCTGCGGCGGAATCCACCGGATCAACAATAAGATTATGATTGTCAGCAGGGGCCTTGGAACCCATTCGGTCAATATCCGTCTGAACAATAAGCCAGAACTGGTGGTAATACGTCTGACTCCTGCCAGTGGAAAGAGCAGACGGGTGCCATGAAAGGCTGGCGTTTACAGAAAGTAAGGTTTCTGTTATACTGAGTGAAACAAAATAACA
>CAYWRB010000567.1:0-970 GCA_964460025.1 uncultured Hungatella sp. | reverse complement strand
AGGCCTTGGGACCCATTCGGTCAATATCCGTTTGAACAATAAGCCGGAACTGGTAGTGATACGCCTGTCACCGTTACGGGTCACTGATCCCCGGTAAACAGTAACCTGACACCCTCGGCAGAGAGAACAGACAGATGCCATGAAAGGCTGCCGTTTACAGAAAGTAAGGTTTCTGTTATACTGAGTGAAACGAAAAACTTAAAATTCATGTCAGGAGCGGACCGGCAGGATGGATATTTCATATAAACTGGAGAATTTTGAAGGCCCTTTGGACCTTCTCCTTCACCTCATCGAGAAAAATAAAGTAAACATTTATGATATTCCCATTGTTCTGATTACGGAGCAGTATCTGGAGTATGTCAGCCATATGGAGACGGAAGATTTGGACGTGGTCAGCGAGTTCCTTGTGATGGCAGCTACATTGATTGATATCAAATGTAAGATGCTGCTTCCGGTGGAGGTGGATGAGAACGGAGAGGAACAGGACCCAAGAGCGGAACTGGTAGCCAGACTTCTGGAATACAAGATGTATAAATGTCTGGCTTTGGAGCTTCAAGATATGGAGCAGGGAGCCGAGAGGCATTTTTACAAATCCCCCACCATTCCGAAAGAAGTGGAAAAGTATGAGGCTCCTGTGGATTTGGATCAGCTGTTGGACGGTCTGACTCTGGCGAAGCTGCAGAGTATCTTTCATGGGGTGATGAAGCGGCAGAGCGATAAAATTGATCCTATCCGAAGCAAATTCGGCACCATCACCAAGGAGCCCGTAAGTCTGGAAGAAAAGGTGGGGGCGGTTATGGGATATGCCAGAACCCATCGAAAATTCAGTTTCCGTCAATTGCTGGAACGGCAGGGAGACAAGCTGGAGGTGGTAGTAACCTTTCTGGCGGTTTTGGAGCTGATGAAGATGGGGAAGATTCATCTGACTCAGGAAGCCCTCTTTGATGATATGAGTATTGAAACCATAGAG
>CAYWRB010000566.1:0-2311 GCA_964460025.1 uncultured Hungatella sp. | reverse complement strand
ATATGAGTATACAGGGGAGTTGAGAATATTACGGTTGATCTTAAGCTATGATTATCTGTGGCTGAATCTCCGTGTGAAGGGCGGGGCCTATGGGTGCATGAGCGGGTTTGGACGGTCAGGGGAAGGATACTTTGTGTCCTATAGGGATCCGAATTTGGCGGAGACCAATGAGATCTATGAAGGAATTGTGGAGTATTTGGAGCAGTTTGATGTGGATGAGAGGGATATGACCAAATATGTTATCGGGACTATCAGCGGGCTGGATACTCCTCTTACACCGTCGGATAAAGGGGCCAGGGGGCTTTCGGCTTATTTGTCAGGAGTGACGGATGAGATGCTTCAGGAGGAGAGAGATCAGATTCTGGCAGCGGGGCCGGAGGATATACGGAAACTGGCGGGAATTGTGAAGGCGATCCTGGGGACAGGGAGCATGTGTGTGATTGGCAATGATGAGAAGGTGGAGAAGAATCGGGAGTTGTTTGGGGAGGTTAAGAATTTGTATCGTGGGTGAGTTGAGGTGAGGGTTATTGTCGGAGGGGCCGCTTCGGAGCAATTATAAATCATCTTCCGACACTCTCTCGCTCAGTTTTTCACGTAGCAGTACTAGGCACACAAAAAACAGGCGCCAAGTGCTGACGTGAAAAATGGTCTACAGATGTTTTATAATTGCTCCGAAGCTACGTTGACGGCATGAGCGAGAATATGTAATATTTCAGGGGATTTAAGGAGGAAAGGGATTGACGAAAGAAAACTATAAATCTGGTTTTGTTGCTTTGGTGGGGAGGCCCAATGTGGGGAAATCTACTTTGATGAACCATTTGATTGGGCAGAAGATAGCGATTACCTCTGATAAGCCTCAGACTACCAGGAATCGGATTCAGACCGTGTATACGGATGAGCGGGGGCAGATTATTTTTCTGGATACACCGGGGATTCACAAGGCGAAGAATAAGCTGGGGCAGTATATGGTGAGCGTGGCAGAGGGAACCTTAAGTGAGGTAGATGTGGTGCTGTGGCTGGTGGAGCCGGGGACTTTTATCGGAGCCGGGGAACAGCATATTGCGGAACTTCTTAAGAAGGTAAAGACGCCGGTGATTCTGGTTATCAACAAGGTGGATACGGTGAAGAACCGGGAGGATATTTTAAAATTTATTGATGCCTACAGGAAGGTGTGTGATTTTGCAGAGATTGTGCCGGCCTCGGCATTGAAGGGCGAGAATACGGACACCATGATTAAGCTTCTGTTTCAATATCTGCCTTATGGCCCACAGTATTATGATGAGGAGACGGTCACGGATCAGCCGATGCGGCAGATCGCGGCGGAGTTGATCAGGGAGAAGGCACTGAGGCTTTTGGAGGATGAGATTCCCCATGGGATTGCGGTGACTGTGGAGAAGATGACAGAGCGGAAAAACGGAATGTTCGATATAGAGGCTACGATTATCTGCGAAAAGGATTCCCACAAGGGAATTATCATCGGAAAAGGCGGGGGTATGTTAAAGAAGATCGGCAGTGCGGCCAGACAGGAAATTGAAAACCTGATGGGAGCCAGGGTCAATCTGCAGTTGTGGGTAAAGGTCCGCAAAGAGTGGCGGGACAGTGAACTTTATATGAAAAATTACGGTTATTTTCAATGAGAGATCTGGTAGAACTGACCGGTATGGTTATAAAATCCACTTCGGTGGGGGAATATGATAAACGTCTGGTAATCTTAACCAGAGAGAGGGGAAGAATCACAGCCTTTGCCAGAGGGGCAAAAAGGCCGGGAAACAGCCTTATGGCTCCTTCCAGGCCATTTGCCTTTGGGACATTTAAACTTTTTGAGGGCAGAGAAGCATATAATCTACAGGGGGCGGAAATCAGCCAGTATTTTGAGGAACTGGTGATGGACATGGAGGGAGCCTGCTACGGCCAGTATTTTCTGGAATTCGGAGACTATTATTCCAGAGAAAACTTAAACGGCGAGGCAATGCTCCTCCTAATCTACCAATCCCTGCGTGCTCTTTTAAAACCAAGCATACCCAACGCTCTGGTGCAGCGGATTTTTGAGCTGAAGGCCATGGTTCTAAACGGAGAATACACAGAGCACCCGCCCAAACCTGTCAGTGACTCCGCCAACTATACCTGGGAGTTTGTTGTCGCTTCCCCCATAGAAAAACTCTATACCTTTGCGGTAACAGACGCAGTTTTTGAAGAATTCCGTCAATGTGTGGAAATCAACAAAAACCGCTATGTAGACAGACCATTCCATTCCCTGGAAATTTTAAGGACCCTTACTGCTTCCCCAAAAGAGCCAGCAACGTAGCTTCGG
>CAYWRB010000565.1:0-2312 GCA_964460025.1 uncultured Hungatella sp. | reverse complement strand
TGACCGTGATTCCCAAGATACTGGAAATAAACCGTGACAACCGGTCCGGATGAATATCGGGATGAAAGATCCTTTTAAAAAAGGGATCATAAGTCAGCGGCAGAGTCTTTTTCCCCTGGCAGAAATCCAGGAACCGCTGCTTCCATTCCTCGTTTAATCCCCGATAACTACTGTAAAGAATTGGAGAGTTCTTTAAAAGCCGGATCGCCTCCTCTTCCGTTTCCGGCGCAGTGTTCCAGACATGTATATCCGGGTTCACCTCTAAAACGGAATTCATATGTACATGTGACATGGATGTTTCATTTGCCATAGGCTGTTTTCCTCCATTTATAAAATTTAATCCAATCTGGAATATATGGTGAGACCTCACCTGAAATCTAGATTTTTAGATGAAACAACTGTAGCATATGGCAAACTTATTATCAATAAAATAATGATTAAATTTTTATATCATTTCCATAAGAAATAATTCTTTATATTCTTCAAAAAACAGAGACTTCGTCTTCCTCTTATTGGGAAGCCGAGTCTCTGTTTTTTGAAGTATGCATTCATTTATACCTTTTTTATGCGCAGGGATTGGACGATGGTCTGTATCGCCTGCATTTCATCTGAGGATAATCCGTCCAGCCCGCTTGTAGGCTGGGCCTTTATCCCAAGAAGATAATCTGTAGAAACTTTAAATATATCTGCCAGATTGACAAGAGTATCTACCCGCGGAGTTCTCTCCCCCAGCTCATAGGCGGAAATCACCGCCGTGGAAACTTCCAGCCTTTTGGCAAGCTCTGCCTGAGTAAAATCCGCCTGCTGCCTCAGCTGCTTTACCCGATTTCCAAATTCATTATTCATAAATAGTCCTCATTATATCCGAAGCTTTTTGTCGAGTGCTCTCTTTAAGAAGAACAGCGCAGCCAGCATGACAGCCATAACCACTGCCACATATCCCATCCATTCCGGCAGATTTCTAAAAATTCCGGAACCGTTCAGGCTTCTGCCGCCTCCCATATTGTCCAGCTTCTGGGAAATACTCATAACATTTCCCTTAATTCCTCCCTGGCTCAAATACTCCTGGGTATCGTACAAATCATATTTTCCTGTCTCCGGGTTGTAAACTGTCAAAAAGGTATCCAAACTGGCTTCCGCCAGACTGCCGTCCTTTCCTGCCGTCTTCCCGTCTGCCCCTTCCTCTGCTCCGCTTCCGGTTTTATCCGTATTCCGGCCGTTTCCTTCCGAACCTGCTGCGGCATTATTGTTATTATCTTCGTCTGCATCTTTTTCATCCGAATTTTCTTCATCATCTGCTCCGGACACGTGGAAATCCTGGCTTGACATGGATTCCGATTCCGCACCGATCTTTGAACCAATCTCAGCATCTGGTATATTCTCCTGCTGTTCTCCAGGATTCTGGTCGGCCAATTTTTGATGAGAACTCTGGCTGTCCTGCTGTCCTGGGCCTTGATTCTCTTCTCCGCCTGACTCACTCTCTTCCGGATATTCATCACTACTGCTGTCCTCACCGTCATCAGCTTCTCTCAGCCCTTCTTCCTCTAACTGTCCAAGCCCATAAAGCCTGTCAATCTCCTGCTGAAAGAGGGGATCCTGCAATGCCAACGGAATGTTCCCCGGAAGCCTTCCCTCCATCAGTCCTAATGAGGCATTGGCCAATCGTTCATAAAGCAATGCATCGGTAAAAATTCCATCTTCAATCAATGTATTCAAATCTTGGCCGCTCATGAGAGCTGACTCTAGCATATGCCTTTCCAATGCCTGAGTGTCTCCCCGCATCCGATCAGTATCTGTCAAAGCTGCCCCGCTGATGCTTCCCTGCATCGTAATAGCATCCGACTTTTGAGATGAATCCTGAGGTTGACCGGAAATGCCGGCCTGGTTCTGACTATTGGAGCTGCCGCCCTCGGATCCTGTCTGACTCTGGCCATTGGAGCTGCCTCCCTCAGGTCCTGTCTGACTCTGGCCATTGGAGCTGCCTCCCTCGGGCCCTGTCTGACTCTGGCCATTGGATGAGCTGCCGCCCTTGGGTCCTGTCTGGCCCTGAACCTTTGGCTGGCTTGATGCTCCCGTCTGGCCTTGAGCATTCTTCTTATCTGATGCCCCTGCCTGCCCTTGACCGCTTAAGGCAGGAACTCCATCAGGAGCCGCCGCGCCACTTTCGGACTGAATTCCCTGGATTCCGGTTTTTCCGTATCCGGCGCCTTTCCCCTGTTCTTCCGCTCCTGTTCCCGGAGTATTGGAGCCCTGGGCACTACCCCATCCTACATTCTTACTTCCGGTCAGACCATTGGCATCTTTGTTGTATA
>CAYWRB010000564.1:0-2314 GCA_964460025.1 uncultured Hungatella sp. | reverse complement strand
TTGTCAGCGGAAAAGGAATCTACCAGATCCATGACCACACTTACCGCCTGGAGGCCGGAGACTGTTTTCTCCTCATCCCCAATGTCCCCATCTTGTACCAGTCCGATGTGCTGGACCCCTGGGTCTACTACTGGATCGGCTTCGAGGGCATGGATGCCAGACAGCTTATGAAGCTGTGCAACATAGACAGCAGCTCCCCCACCCTGCGCTTTGAGCCTGTGGAGGAACTGGTATCCATCATCAGACCGCTGATCTCCTTAAATGCTGCCTCCATCTCCGACACTTACACGGCCCTGGGCCAGTTTTATCTGCTCTGCTCCAAGCTGATGCAGTGCAACGTGAAGATCAAGCCTTTGTCCAGCAAGGAGTACTATGTAAAACAGGCCATCTCCCTGATCCAGGATTCTTATTATAAAGACATCTCGGTCCAGGACATCTCCAACACCATCGGCCTGGACCGAACCTATCTCTACCGGGTATTTAAGGAGATAAACGGAATCACGATCCAGCAGTACATCACCAACTTAAGGCTCAAACGGGCCTGCCACTTTCTCGTAAGCTCCAGCCTCTCCTTCTCGGAGATCGCCTATTACTGCGGGTATTCGTCGGAACAGTATTTTTCTATGGCATTTAAGAAACAGATGGGGATTGCGCCCTCGGCGTACCGGAAAAACAGGGACGACACCGCCATGACCCCAAAGGGCTTATAAATGAGACCTCCTGAACCGAAATGGCATACGGCCGTTTAAAATCGCCTATGGCGATGGGCCGTATGCCTTCTATATATAATCCGCAAAACTTTTATGGCATAAATTAAAACGGGATCTCCTCAATCTCTACCACCTGCTGCTCTGTCTGGTATTCAACTCTCCCTATCAACCCCCGGTCCGCATACTCAGCTTCTCCTACCTGATTGTCATAGGGATCTTCCCTGAGAAATGACTTAGGGGGCATAAATTCCTGCTGGAACTCACTGCACATCGGAATGCGGAAAGGATCCAGATTGCCAAAATAGAAATCCCATCTCTCTTTCTTACCCTCTCTCCACGCCGAACCTCCGTATGAGCAGTCCGCATACAGCCATCCGTAAGGCTCAATATAGAACTGAGCCCAGTCGTGGCAGCCGATCGTAAGAGGAGTCGCATAGAGTCCCGACTGCCATCTGGCCGGAATTCCGGCGATCCGGCACATCGTGATAAATAAAAGGGCATAGATTCCGCAGTCTCCTTTCAGTCCTTCAGCCATATATTCTGGCAGGTTGTCAATGGTGGCATACTGTCTTACAAAGGAGTACATGATGTGGGTAGTGATATAGTCGTAGATTTTTCTTGCCTTCTTAAGGGGGCTCCTTTCCTCCCCCGTTACCTGCTCTGTCAATTTTCTCAAATAAGGGGTAAATCTGATGTGGGGAAGCTGCTCCTCCAAGTAAAATGCCTGCCCGTCCGCCTCCGGCTCTCCTGCCCTATATCCTTCCTCCAGCCTGGTATATCCGGTATGGTTCTCAAATACATATTCTACCCAGAACTCCTGTCCTGGTTCCAGCTTTGTCTCCATGCAGACAGTCCTCTGAGGATACTCCGGCGGCGACACCAATACCGGCTCCATGGAAGTTCCCAGCAATTTGAAATTCCTCACCTGTCCCTTTTCCACCGGTATGGGCAGATGGACTCTGATAAATTCTCCGGCCCGTTCCGCTTCCTTTTCCACCTTCAGACAAGCCCGAATGTGCATCCTGTAAGCCAAGCCGCCCTTTTCCTTCATGGATTGAATCGTCTTGTCAAGAAGCTCTTTCCCCTTGATACCTTCTTCCAATTTAGAAGGGTCCTTTACTCTGTCCCACAGATCTCTTCTGGTCTTCAGCAGATTTTCCACAAAATTATCCTTATACCGCATCTGCCCTTTCACGAAGATCCATTCTATGGCGCCTTCATCTTGAAGCCGGTCCAGCTCTTCCTCCGTGACCCCCTCAAAGGTCTCTTCAAGCTGCTTTAACGCCTGTTCCCTCGTATGGATATACTTGACCGGCAGCCGCTTTAAAATCCACTTTTCCAACTCCAGCCGCCTTCTCAAAGGCTCCGGAAGATCCTTTTCCAGGCGCATGTCGATGACTCTCTCGGCCCGTTCAAAATCCCCATACCATTTTAATTTCTTAATGTCCTCCGGAAGACCTACCGTCAGATACTGCAAATCAGAATATTCCATCTTATGCCTCCTGTCTCTTTTCCCTGTGTCGCTGGTATAATCTCTGTCGAGATTATGTCATGTCCTCCGGACATGTACACTCCGTGGGATGCACACGGTTCGCTTAAGAATT
>CAYWRB010000563.1:1964-2317 GCA_964460025.1 uncultured Hungatella sp. | reverse complement strand
CTTGCCCAGCGGAAACCAAGTGCTTTCAGTTCCTTTCTGTATGGATAGCAGTCTGATACCCATATCCAGACGCCAATCACCTCAACGGTAATATCCTTGAATCTGGAAAGTTGCATAAGCGTCTCCCTGATCTGTGTGTCTTTTTGCCAGTCATAGGACTGTTTCTGTTTATCCGTGGCTTTATTGTATGTATCCTCATGTTCATAATCATATTTTAGTTTCTTGAACAGGTTGTCATACTCGGCATTGACCTCTTTGATCACATCCTCTGAGCCGCCGTTATCAGGGTGGTGCTTTACGACAAGCCGCCGATATTCCTTCCGCAGATGGTCAGGTCGCGCATCCGCCCATGG
>CAYWRB010000563.1:0-1954 GCA_964460025.1 uncultured Hungatella sp. | reverse complement strand
CCTTTAATGTAGTAATTCCCTGAAACCATTTCACGCCATGTCCTCCTTTCATAAAAGTTTTGCTTCTTTGAAACTCAGATAAGAATTCTGTCCGATGATGATATGGTCTGCCAGACAGATATTCAGTAATTCCCCGCCAGCTTTTAGCCGTTTTGTCAGTTCCATGTCACATTCGCTGGGAACAGGGTTTCCCGAAGGGTGGTTGTGAATAAGGACAATCTGTACGGCGCCGATAAGCGCAGCCCTCAGGAAGACTTCCCTTGGACTGACAAGGCTTGTGCATATGGTCCCTTTGGATATAAGGAACATCCCTAAAATTTTGCAGGAAGTATTAAGCGCGATCATATAAACATGTTCTTCTGCCAGCTCATCCATATGCAGGAGAGCCTTTAACATAAGGGATATTTCCTTAGGGCCGTTTATTTTTGTGGATTCGTAGTTGATACCTTTTTCTTTGACTAAGATGGTTCTGGCATCCTCTGTGATTCTTGTATCATAGAAATTGATTCGCATAAGGTCCTCCAAACTGTAAAAAAATGGGATGCACATATAGAAGCTGCATCCCTGAAACAACGTTATTGAGTATCCTGTAGAGGTTCATCGGGTGGCTCTTCTGCCGCCTCTGTCCCGCTAACCCCTGTTTGCTCAGGAGCAGTATAGGAAACAGTGCCCTCAGAGGCGGAAGCGTAATCAGCATTGTCTCCAATAGCTGTACTCTCTGTCTCATCCGCAGGAGGATCAATTTCCGCCAGACCAGCATCCGTTAAGGAAGTGCTGTCATCTGTCAAGGCAGGTTCCTCCGCAGGGGAAGCGTCCTCTGCAGGGGAAGCGTCCTTTCCCGACAGGGAAGTATCCTGCTCTGTTTCCTCTGTTTTGTCTGTTCCCTCCAGTTCAAAATAGCTTACAAGGGAGGCTTCCATGATCTCAATCCTTTTTAAGGTTTTCTCCTTCTTGATGCTGCCAGAAGAACAGTATTGTTTATAGTCTTCGTAGCATTCATCAAAAAAGTAGGAGAACCACTGCCTGAAATACATGGGTCCTACACGGTAGAGATTCTTGAGGGAATCGTAATCATCGCCCATAGCAGTGTCAGCGGCAAGCATGACGATTGGGATGTTGATCTTCTTGAGCATCTTGTCCTTTTCAGGAAATACTTTTTCAAGATAGTCGATGATGTCATACAGCCTGTTCTTCTGTCCCTCCGAGTAATTGTTTTTGATGGAGGCAGCATACCGCATGATCTCGTCAGCGGAGATAGAAGTAAACTCATAGCCTTCATATCTGTTGTTGAGAAGCATCATACCCTGCAGGAGCGTACACATATCATCAGATTTCCTTCTCTGCAGAGCGGAGAACTGGCAGATCTCTGAAAAGAACCTGTCAGACAGGATCGACTTGATGAACTTCGCATTCTCAACACCGCATAAAGGCATCGCTTTCTGCGGTTTGGATAACGGTGTGCTGTTGTTCAGACGGAAGAAGATTTCTTCTATCAGGTCATCGTCTGCATCTTCAAAGCCATAGATCGTGAATTTGAAGCGGAGAAGCTCCTGCTGGCATTCGATGTCGAGGTCTGTGAAGTATTTACCGCCTATCTCATAATCAGTATCATCAATGGTGACAGAAGGGGTCTCTGTATCAAGCGGATACCTGCCGTCTATAAAATCGAAGATGGTGGTCAGCCTCTGTTTCCCGTCAAGGATGGAATAGGAATAATCCTTTTCAGAAATGGCTTTTTTCAGGCAGTAGACAGGAGGGACAGGATAGTTGGCGAGCATACTGTGGATCAGTAAACTGCGCTTTAGCCTATCATCCAGCCACTGCAGATTCTGTCTTTGAATGGGATGATCCATCTGAAGCGTATGCTTTCCGTCATACATGCTCTTTAAATTTTTTACGGTCCAGTTCAGTGTTGTTTTGATCATAATGGTTTCTCCTTTGCAAAATGAAATAT
>CAYWRB010000562.1:0-2321 GCA_964460025.1 uncultured Hungatella sp. | reverse complement strand
ATATGAAGTGCAAAGTCCAGAAATTCCTCCGTCACCAACCGTTCCGGCGCCACATAGATAATAGGATACCGGCCTTGTCTGGCAAAATCAAGAGCTTTATAATATTGTCCTGCTGTCAGGGAACTGTTGAGAAATGCTGCATGAATTCCGGCCTGGTTTAAACTTCCTACCTGGTCCTTCATCAAAGAGATAAGCGGAGAGATTACCAGAGTGATTCCGCCCGTAGCTTCATTCGTTAATAACGCCGGTATCTGGTAACACAGAGACTTCCCGGCGCCGGTGGGCATGATCCCCACCGTATCCTTTCCTTCCATGATGCTGTCAATCAGAGTCTCCTGGGCATCCCGGAAGGAGTCGTAGCCAAAGTATTTTTTTAAGATTTCGTATTTATTCACGATTTGTGTTTTATTCCTTTTCCTGTTGATTATTGTATAACTCCAAGTTTGTTTTTACATTCCAAAATACTGATACCATCTTGCAATGATTGTTTCTCGGTTGGCCCAAACCCATTTCTTTCCTCAATGGATGAGAATGTGAGCACTATATTGTCTATTGTACTATAGTAGTTTTTCATAGTCCCTCAGCCTCCGTCTCTATTTCAATTATAAATAAAGCGTACACAATGTCAAGAGTGTACACTTCATTTTATAAATTTGTTATAACAAATTTGGTTTTTGTGGTAATCATTCAGACAGCCTCTGAATAGTTACATTTCATGTTACAATGCCGAGACAGGAAAATACCATGTATCCCGGTTATATGGTATCAATTCATCACTCATACATATAATAATCCCTGGCTGTACATTCATCTTAAACTTGTCCAGAGCTCCAAAATTCCGGTCAGGATGAGCCGGTGCCTTTGCCTTTTTTATCTCAATGGGATATATTTTATCTCCCTCCACCGCCAAAACATCAATCTCTTTCTGATCAATATCGCGGTAATAGTATAGGTTCGGTTGTTTCCCAGCATTCATATAACTCTTTACAATCTCAGAAACTACATACGTTTCAAAAAACGCTCCATCCATAGCACCATTTTCAAGTGTCTCAGCATTGGGCCAGCGGCACAGGCAGGCAGCCAATCCTGTATCCATAAAATAAAACTTTGGTGTCTTCACAAGGCGGCTGGTAATATTTGAATAATATGGCCGAAGTATAAAGATAACCCCGGAACTTTCCAATATGGAAACCCAAGCCTTGGCAGTGGGTGCAGATATCCCTATTGCACCGGCAATCTCATTATACTTTAATTCTTGTGACGTTCTTGCTGCCATAAAAACCAAAAAGTCATAGAATTCGCCAAGTTTCCCCACCTGTGCCAGCTCACGGATGTCTCTTTCCAAATACGTATTGATATAGTCCTGATAGAATCGCTCCCTGTCAATCTCTGTTGTAATAAGTCTCGGCATCCCTCCACGGAAGATTCTCTCATAAATCTGATGGATATTCTTCGGTTTATTATATTTTACTCTTTCCCCAAGAGCCGATAAATCTGGAAAAAATATTCCTTCCGGCCTCTCATCAATCTCCGCAGCCGACAAACCAGACAAGTCAAAAACAGCAACCCGGCCCGACAGAGAATCGGCCACTCCTTTCATCATCTCAAATTTCTGTGAACCGGTCAGCCAGTACATCCCTCCGCTGTTTTCACCAGACAATGTCCTCTGATCCACAATCCTTTTCATCTCCAGAAGAATAGAAGGAACCCTTTGAAATTCATCTATCAAAAGCGGACAGCCGTAGGTTTCAAAAAACAATGCCGGATCTGTCTCTGCAAGCCGTCTGGCATTGCCGTCATCCAGTGTGACATAACGGCGATCCGGACCTTTGATGTGATTCATCATCGTCGATTTTCCTACCTGCCTCTGCCCACAGACCATGACCACAGGATAGTATTTTGAAGCCTCTAAAACCTGTTTTTCCAAATGTCTGTTAATGTACAAATCAATCCCTCCATGCCATCCTTTGCTAATGAGTTTTATAAAGTCTTGCTTTATTTTACTCGCAGCGTATTGGAATGTCAATGGATTTTCGTCTTTTTAAGACAACAGCTTTTTCTCAATCATCTCCTTAAGCTTCGTAGAGCTGGTAGACTGTGTATAAGGGAAAAATACCATCTCCGCTCCCCTCTTCTCCAAATACGCTTTCTTCGCCAGCCACACCGGATCATCCGCATAATCGCTGCCAGAAAATTGCACATCAAAATGATATCTCCGGTACGCCTCATCCGTATCTCCGTTGTACGTAGGAAGGGCAACCGCCTCATCTACATATCGGCAGGATCTCACCAGCTCCATCCGTTCCTCAAACGGCATATAC
>CAYWRB010000561.1:0-2330 GCA_964460025.1 uncultured Hungatella sp. | reverse complement strand
TGGTCAAGTAAAATTACATGGTTTTCGTATTGAATTAAAGGAAATTGAGAAAAACAACGGGACACTTTTTCCTGCAATCCTATCAAGGAAAGGAGAAAGCCGGACAGCTCCAGCGGTCTATATAGACAGCATATTGGAAGGGATGGAATCAGGAGATATGGAGCTTTGGGAAGCGGCACAGAAAATCGCAGATATCTGCAGAAAGAACGAATCTGACAAGTTAGCAGGATTTTTTGGCAGTATTACGAAAGAGGATATCTTAGGGATGGTGCGGTATCGGCTGATAAATTTCAAAAGGAATGAGAAACGGCTTGAAGCCCTGCCTTATAGCAGGCTGTTTGACCTGGCGGCTGTATATGAGGTTGTTTTGGAGGAAGGAGAGTCCGGCATAGCCAGTGTGCTTGTAGATAGCCGGTTTCTTAACCGTTATTCCATCAGCAGGGAGGAGATAGATGCTGCAGCCAGACAGAATACGGAAAACAAAGGGTTCTGTGTCCATGACCTGACGGCTGTCCTGGCGGAGAAGGTAGGGGAAGAAGCGTTTCTGGGGAGCAGAGAAGGAAGCGAAAGGATATGGGTGCTTTCCAACCAAGAGGGGATTCACGGAGCGTCGGTCATGCTTTATGAAGGGTATTTTGACAGGCTGGCACAGGAAGCAGGCAGCGATTTGTATATCCTCCCATCAAGTATTCATGAAGTGCTGGCGGTAGAAGCGGGCGGCCTGGATCCGGAAGGACTGAAAGATATGGTAAAGATGGTAAATGATACGGTGGTTCCGGAAAATGAAGTACTAAGCGAAACGGTATACCGTTATAGGAGGGGGACACATCAGTTAGAGGCAGCGTAGGAGAGAAAGGTATTTGAGCCTGCCTAAAAAATCTGGGAAAGGGGAAACGGGGATGTCATTTTTAAAATATATGGTGACAGCAGGATATGGAGCTGTAAAAACAGTGTTGCTTTTAGTGGTACTGTTTTTGCTTTTGCTGTTTCTGGATATACGAAACAGCAACCATTAAAACAGGAGGGACCGCTTTCGCTGCAGGTATGGACTGCTGTCTATAGAAGCGCGGATATACGGAGAAAGAGAAGCAGAATAAAGGCAAAACGGGGGGATGCCAGCCAGAGAGGCTTAGGCATCCCTTCATTATTATAATTATAGAAAGAAGGAGTGTTTTTATGGGAAATGGAGAAGATACACGGAAGGTTATAAAGGCGGCCAGAAAGGAATACCGGGGATTTAAAAAGAAGATGTTAAAGAAACAGAAAGGCCGCATTTGGAGGGAGAGTGGGAAAATCCATTTTTATTCTGCGGTTATGGAATATTTTGAGTACTGCCAAAACGGACAGGAGAGGTACTGGAGGATTCTGTATGGGATGCTTTCTCCAATCCGTGCAATGTGGGACTGTTATTTAAAACATGAATATCTGGAATACTCAACCTGGAACCGGATTGAAGGGATTTTGGTACAGATGGAATCCGACTATATACTGGCAGGAACAAAGAAAAATGAGGCACACAGCTGAATGGGCGGAAAACTGTCAGGAGAGAAAAGAAGGAGGGTATCATGACATTTTGTGAATTTACGGAATCCGTAGAGGAAGGAATCAGAAAACTCTGCAAAGACGGGGAAGAAATCCTGATTCAGGAGATAGAAGGCAGCAATAAAACGGTGCGTACCGGAGTGAGTATCAGAGAAAACAGCGCAAGTGAAGCGGTTGTGGTGTACCTGGACGATTATTATGAATGTTTCCGGGAAGGGGACATGACAATCCAGGAAGCGGCAGAGGAGATTTACCGGGAAACCCATACCCATAAAGTGTCTATCCTGCAGAAAACGGTACTGGAAAATTTTGAAGAGGCAAAAGAACGGATTGTATACCGGCTGGTAGATTATGGGAGGAACCAGGAGCTTCTTAAGCAGATACCATACATCCCGTATTGCGATTTGGCTGTCATATTTTATCTGATAGTAGAAACAGATGAAAACGGCCGGATGACAGCCCTGATTCATAATCAGCATATGAGCATATGGAAAACAGATGCGGACACCCTTTGCAGGCTGGCTGCAGATAACACCCCCAGACTGCTTCCTCCGGTTTTACAATCTCTGGCGGATGTAATGAAAGGGATTGCCAGAGAACACATGAAGGGAGATGATAAAGAGTTTATGGATGATTTGTTGAGAAAAAAAGTGAGAGTTCCTTCCCTCTATGTGCTGACAAACCGTGATGGGATTTATGGGGCAGCAGCGGTTTTATATGACGGAGCATTGAAACGCTTTGCCAAAGAGAAGGAAAGTGATTTGGTGATACTACCCTCCAGCCAGCAT
>CAYWRB010000560.1:0-2345 GCA_964460025.1 uncultured Hungatella sp. | reverse complement strand
TTTCCTTCCGCCGCGCCATGAAGTCCACCATGGGCCGTTCCATGAAGGCTGGCGTAAAGGGCATCAAGACTGCCTGTGCAGGGCGCCTGGGCGGTGCCGATATGGCTCGTACCGAGTTCTATAGTGAGGGCACAATTCCGTTACAGACATTAAGAGCAGATATTGATTATGGTTTCGCTGAAGCAGATACTACCTACGGCAAAGTTGGCGTTAAGGTATGGATCTACAAAGGCGAGGTACTTCCTGCTAAGGGAAACAAGGAAGGGAGCGATAAATAATGTTAATGCCTAAAAGAGTGAAACGCCGTAAACAGTTCCGTGGTTCTATGGCAGGAAAAGCCTTGAGAGGTAATACGATTTCCAATGGTGAGTATGGTTTGATAGCTACGGAGCCGTGCTGGATCAAATCCAACCAGATTGAGGCAGCCCGTGTTGCTATGACTCGTTATATTAAGCGTGGCGGTAAAGTCTGGATCAAAATTTTCCCGGACAAACCGGTTACTGCAAAGCCGGCAGAAACTCGTATGGGTTCCGGTAAAGGCGCTTTAGAGTATTGGGTAGCGGTTGTAAAACCAGGCCGCGTTCTGTTTGAGATTGCCGGTGTGCCGGAAGAAACAGCCCGTGAAGCTTTACGTCTTGCTATGCACAAGTTACCATGTAAATGTAAGATTGCTGCTAAGGCAGAGTTAGAAGGCGGTGATAACAGTGAAAACGAATAAGTACGTAGAGGGATTGAAAGCAAAAACAGCTGCAGAGTTAAACGAGGAGTTGGTAGCGGCAAAAAAAGAACTGTTTAACTTAAGATTTCAGAATGCAACCAATCAGCTGGACAACACCAGCAGGATCAAAGAAGTCCGCAAGAATATTGCAAGGATTCAGACTGTTATTACACAGAAGTCACAGATGGCCTGACTTCAGGGCAGTATAAGGCATTGCGAAAAAAGAGAGGAGATATATAGTCGTGGAAAGAAATTTAAGAAAGACACGTACGGGCAAAGTCGTAAGCGACAAGATGGATAAGACCATTGTTGTAGCAATCGAAGACCACGTAAAACATCCTTTATACGGCAAGATTGTAAAGAAGACCTACAAGTTAAAAGCACATGACGAGAAGAATGAGTGTGGTATTGGCGACACCGTAAAAGTGATGGAGACAAGGCCGCTGTCCAAGGATAAAAGATGGAGACTTGTAGAGATTATTGAGAAAGCGAAATAAAGCAAAATTACGGCGAAGCCGGAATTTTGCGCTACGCAAACGTAGCAAAGCGGAGTTTGCGTTTCCCGTGTGGGAAACCAAAAGAGTGAAAACAGGAAGGAGTATCAGGCATGATTCAGCAGGAAACTAGACTGAAGGTTGCCGATAATACCGGAGCGAAAGAGTTACTTTGTATCCGTGTTATGGGTGGATCTACGAGAAGATATGCGAATATAGGCGATGTTATCGTTGCTACTGTCAAAGATGCAACACCAGGCGGCGTTGTAAAAAAGGGCGACGTTGTGAAAGCTGTTGTGGTTCGTACCGTTAAGGGCGCCCGCAGAAAAGATGGTTCCTATATTAAGTTTGATGAGAATGCAGCAGTAATTATCAAAGATGACAAGACTCCGAGAGGAACTCGTATCTTTGGGCCGGTAGCAAGAGAGTTGAGAGAGAAACAGTTCATGAAGATTGTTTCCCTGGCTCCGGAAGTACTGTAGGGAGGTGCAGGCTGTGCATAAAATTAAGAAAAACGATATGGTAAAAATTATCGCAGGAAAAGATAAAGATAAGACCGGTAAAGTTCTTCAAGTAAAAGACGGCAGGGTTCTGGTTGAAGGATGCAATATGGTGACCAAGCACACAAAGCCCAATGCAGCCAACCCTAACGGCGGTATTATCAATCAGGAAGCTTCGATTGACATTTCCAATGTTATGTTATTTGTTGACGGAAAAGCAACCAGAGTTGGTTTTGAGATAAGAGACGGCAAGAAAGTCCGTATTGCAAAGGCAACCGGAAAAGTGATTGACTAATTCAGGAGAGGAGGAAAATACTGTGGCTAGATTAAAAGAGATGTATAAAAATGAGATCGTAGATGCCATGATCAAGAAATTTGGCTATAAGAACATTATGCAGGTTCCCAAGTTAGACAAAATTGTGATCAATATGGGTGTCGGCGAAGCAAAAGATAATGCAAAAGTGCTGGACTCCGCAGTGGGTGATCTGGAACGTATCGCCGGCCAGAAAGCAATCACAACCAAGGCTAAAAAGTCTGTTGCAAACTTTAAGATCAGGGAGGGAATGGCTATCGGATGTAAGGTCACTCTGCGTGGGGAGAAGATGTATGAGTTTGCAGATCGTCTGATTAACT
>CAYWRB010000559.1:0-2352 GCA_964460025.1 uncultured Hungatella sp. | reverse complement strand
TACCATAACTTTTATCATTCCCCCTTTTTGAAAATCCTCTCTTCTGATTGCTGACCCTGATCTGTGCAACATCCTTACACGGCAATCCATCAACGGTAGTTTTTCCCAATGCTCCATCCGGGCATAGACAAACCTCTCCAGTGGAGCACCAATATAATCATAAAGAATCATATTTTGGACAGCTTTCTCATTTGTATAAGGCCGTTCTTTCTTTCTGCCCTGAATATGATTCCTTATGAGGAATTATATCCTACTCCCATCCATACTTCAGTAGCCTTTACCACAAATGCACAAAGAGTCTCTCCGGCTCGCCGGACTCTCGCGCCGAAGCGCGTCTGCGTCGGCAGACAATTTCCCATAAAGAAAAAATCCTGGAAGCCGCTGTTGTTACAGCTGACCGCCAGAATTTTGTAAATTTCGTGATACTGTTTTATCGTGATACTGTTTTAAGTTTTCAGCCAATTTTCAGCCAATGGAAAGCTCATTGGAAGGTGCAAGACAGGTGTGATTCCTGCAGACGTAGAATGTGGTTCTGTCATTTAACAGCGGATAATTTTTGTCATCAAAGACCGTAATAACATTGGCCAGCAGCGGAAGCTGCCCTTTTACAGGTTCCAAATCCATAACATTTTTAAGGGCAATCACAATATGCTCCGGCGGATTCTCATACATCAGCTTTGCAAGCAAAAACATGCCATGTCCCATGGGATACTCCCCCGCCTCAGCAGACATGTACCGGAATTGCTTTTTTGCAAGCTCTTTGTATTCCTCCTTTTTTGTCAGCTGATACAGCCTTACGAAATTGTATGCCATCATAGAATTTCCGCTTGGAATAGCCCCGTCATATTGTTCCTTGGGATTCATAAACAATTCTGTGTTATCCGGATCAGAGAGATAGAAGCCGCCATTTTCATGATCTGCAAACCGTTTTACCGCCTCACGACAGAATTGCTCTCCTTTTTTCAGATACTCCGTGTTTAAAGAAGCATGATACAGTTCGATGAGCCCGGCCACATAGAATGCGTAATCATCCAGGAATCCGTTTTTCGAATGTTTTCCGCCGCGCCAGCTTGTGTAAAGATGAGTGTCCTCGCTTAAATTCGTTTCAAGAAACCTCTGTGCTTCTGAGGCTGCCTGAAGATATCTGTCATTCCCGGAAACCCTGTAGAGTATGGACAGTGCCCCTATCATCATAGAATTCCAGGACATCAAAACCTTATCGTCCAGATGCAGCTTCCAGCGATTTTTTCGATAGCGGTACAGTGTCTCAATCTCCCCATCCAATTTCCCGTTGACGACATTGCTTTTCAGGAGATTGGGAATATTTACGCCCTCAAAATTACCATCTTCTGTGATATCAAAGGTATGGGCAAATGCTTTTCCTCTCTCTTCTCCTAAGACTTCCATAATCTCTGACAGGGCAAACGTATAATACTTTCCTTCCACACCCTCACTGTCCGCATCCTGGGCACTGTAAACCCCGCCGTCAGTCGAAGTTAATTCCCGGCACACATATTCGGCAATTTTCTCGGCAGTATCCAGATATATGGGATTTTGAGTCAAGGAATAGGCCGATGCATAGGCTGCCATCAACAGTGCGTTGTCATACAGCATTTTCTCAAAGTGAGGCACGAGAAAACGCCGATCCGTAGAATATCTGGAAAAACCATATCCGATGTGGTCAAAGATACCGCCCTTTCGCATCTGCAGAAGTGTCTTCTCCACCATGTTCAGTACAGCCAGATCTGATTTTTGCTCTGCATACAGCATCAGAAACAAAAGATTATGAGGCGTGGGAAACTTGGGAGCATGGCCGAATCCTCCGTATACACGGTCAAAATTGTCAGAGAACATCCTGACTCCTTTTTCTATAAGATGATCCCCTTCCTCACTCTGGCTTCCGGATTTCTGCTGCCGCAGATGGGCGATGATCCGATCAGCCGAATCCAGAAGTTCTCTCCGGCTGCTGTTCCACCGGCTGGAGATCTCATTTAGCAGGTCCGCAAACCCCGGCATACCGTACCGTGACCGTACCGGAAAATAGGTGCCGGCCAGAAACGGTTTCTTATCCCATGTCATAAAAATACTCATGGGCCAGCCGCCGCTTCCGGTAAATGCCTGACACACCGCCATATACACACTGTCAATATCAGGCCGCTCCTCACGGTCCACTTTTATGGAAATAAAAGATCGGTTGAGAATTTGGGCTGTTTTCTCATCCTCAAAGCTTTCATGAGCCATTACGTGGCACCAGTGGCAGGTGCTGTAGCCGATACTTAAGAAAACCGGCTTTTCTTCTTTTTTGGCTCTTTCAAACGCCTCCTCACACCACGGATACCAGTCCACAGGATT
>CAYWRB010000558.1:0-2353 GCA_964460025.1 uncultured Hungatella sp. | reverse complement strand
AGGGAACCCGTCCCTGGGAGCCGGACGATGAGAGAGAACCTCTGAATGTATACGGCCAGACCAAATATGAAGGGGAACTGGCTGTGGAGCAGCTGGAAAAATATTTTATCGTCCGCATTGCCTGGGTTTTTGGGGTAAACGGCAAGAATTTTATTAAGACCATGCTGAATCTGGGGAAAACCAGGGATACCATAACCGTTGTTGACGATCAGGTGGGCTCCCCCACCTATACCTATGACCTGGCAAGACTTCTGGTGGATATGATTGAGACTGAAGAATACGGACGCTACCATGCCACCAATGAGGGGCTGTGCAGCTGGTATGAATTTGCCTGCGAGATTTTTAAGAAGGCAGGGATGAAGGTAAATGTAATTCCGGTTTCCAGCAGCCAGTATCCGTCCAGGGCCAGAAGACCGATGAACAGCAGGATGAGCAAGGACAAACTGGAGGAGAAGGGATTTGTGCGGATGCCGGCATGGCAGGATGCATTGGCCAGATATCTGGAAATCATAAAGTAAATGGGACAGGGGTGGTAAGAATGATGAGGAATACGCTGCAGTATCTTGAGTTTCCCAGACCGGATTTCAGAAGGAAACTTTGGATGGAGTTAAATGGGGAGTGGAAATTTGGTTTTGATGACAGAGAGAACATGGACCAGGTGATCTGTGTACCCTTTGCGTACCAGACGAGAAAAAGCGGAATCGGAGAGAGACGGTTTCATGAGGTTCTCTGGTATGAGAGAACCTTTCGCGTTCCGGAAAACATGAAAGGAAAAAGACAGTACCTTCACTTTGGAGCAGTGGATTATGAGGCCCATGTGTGGGTCAATGATACCTATCTGGGAAAGCATGTGGGAGGCTACACCCCATTTTCCTTTGAGATTACGGAACTTGTGGAGGAGGAAGAGGAGAATACTATTACGGTAAAGGTGATCGACAGAACCGATACGGCCCAGCCCAGAGGAAAGCAGTACTGGAAGGAAGAGCCGGACCGCTGCTGGTATACGCCCACCTCCGGCATCTGGCAGGGAGTGTGGCTGGAGGCAGTGGAAGGAAAGCCTATCAACCATATCAAGCTGGTGACAGACATTGATGCCAACCAGGTTTCCGCCGTCATTACGGTGGAGGAATATGAGCCGGGGGATCAGGTGTTTTTGACGGTTTCCTATTACGGAGAGACGGTGAAAAAAGTCACCGCCTCCCTGGACGGAATTCGTACTCAGGTGGTGATTGCCTTAAAGCCGGAGGATGCCATCGACGAGGTTCATTACTGGTCTCATGAGGATCCCAATCTGTATGATATGACCGTAGATCTGGTGCGGATGGATGGATATGCGCTTCAGATACTGGACTCGGTGGGAACCTATTTTGGAATGAGGAAGGTCAGCCTGGATCATGGCAGGGTTCTGGTGAACAACCATCTCTGTTATCTGAAGATGATACTGGACCAGGGGTATTGGGAAGAGTCCGGATTGACGCCTCCTTCTGCCCTGGCATTAAAACATGATGTGGAAATGACCCTTGCCTTGGGATTTACGGGAGCCAGGAAGCATCAGAAGGTTGAGGACCCAAGATACTATTATCTGGCGGACTGCTGCGGGCTTTATGTGTGGGGCGAGGTGCCCAGCGCCTATGAATTCTGCGATGACGAGATCATGAACATAACCAGGGATTTTTCGGAGTTTTACAAAAGAGACTGCAATCATCCCTGCATCATTACCTGGGTGGTGTTAAACGAATCCTGGGGAGTGAGAAAGATCCTTACGGACAGGAGACAGCAGAATTTCGGTAAGGCCCTGTATCACATGGCCAAAGCTTTGGATCCTACCCGCCTGGTCAGCACCAATGACGGCTGGGAGAATGTGAAAGCGGATATCATCAGTATCCATGACTATGCCCAAACCGGGAAGGAATTTACGGAGAAATATACAAAGGCTGCGCTTCAGGCGCCGGAAGGAATTTTCCCACAGCACAGAAGATTGTTTGCATTGGGAGAGACTTTAGATCAGTGGGCAATGACTTCAGACGAGGCTTGCAGCTACGCCGGAAATTCCGTTTCGGCCGGCTGCGGAATTTGTGACGGTAAAAGCAGCAGCCAGGCGGGCAGACCGGCAGTGATTGTGACCGAGTATGGAGGCATTGCTCTGGAGAAAAACGTAAGCGAGGAAAACTGGGGATATGGAGACGCGGAGAAGGATGAGGAGGCTGTGATACGGCGGTATGAGGACGTGACAAAAGCGATCATGGAAATCCCGGGGTGCAGCGGCTTCTGTTATACCCAGCTTACGGATGTATATCAGGAGGTCAACGGGCTTCTGGATGAGAATCATCAGCCGAAGGTCAGCGTGGAGAGA
>CAYWRB010000557.1:508-2359 GCA_964460025.1 uncultured Hungatella sp. | reverse complement strand
GTTCATAATGAAAGATTCTGTGGATGAACGTAACTTGAGGATGCGTTTGACCAAAACCGGATGCGGAAATAGGAACGCAGGAAAATTCTTTTGATAGTAAAACAAGAACGGCATTGGAAGCCGGTTCTTTCGGGAACCGGGTATTGGGTATGCCAGGACCCATGGGAACTTCCGAAAGGAAGAAGTACCGGGAGCGAAGCTGACAGATTTAGAATCACATGTCAGCATCATCCAAAAGGATGACCAAATATGCCTTATTAAAAAAGTTATAAGGGGGCGGAGACGTTGGAAAGATGCAGAAAAAAAGACATATTGAGCATGCTTGCCACAATGGTGAAAGCGAACGATTCCGTACTCAGTGTCGTCCGCAGGAATCCACGCGGATTGACAGAGATGTTTATACAATGTCAGGATGCCGCACTACAGATTGGAGAAAGTCTGGAGGCTATGGGAGAACAGTATACTGCCATAGTAGGCTTGCTGGAGGATTACTGTGAAAACATTTATCAGATGAGTATACGTCTGTCTGACGAAAATGCATGCCGAAAGATGGCTAAGAAGATTCGGCGGCAACTTATCGAGATACAAAGTCGCATACAATATGAGATGCCTGACGATAGGAAAGAGGTGGTATTTCTTCCATACAAAGCATCTATGTGGGATTCTCTGGAAAGTGCCTGGAAAACTGCAGATGCAGATGAGAATACAGATGCTTATGTGATTCCGATTCCATATTTTGACAGAAATCCCGATGGGAGTTTTAAAGAAGAGCATTACGAAGGGGATTTGTATCCGGAATATGTTCCTGTTACAAGATATGATGAATATGATTTTGAGAATCGCAGGCCGGATGAGATTTATATTCATAACGCCTATGATGACGGCAATTTTGTGACCAGTGTACATCCTTTCTTTTATTCGGAAAACTTAAAAAAATTTACGGACAAGCTAATCTACATCCCATATTTTGTACTTGGCGAGATCAAACCGGATAACAAGGCTGCTGTGGAAGGAATCAAGCATTTCTGTATTTTATCCGGAGTTTTTCATGCAGATAAAGTGATTGTCCAATCGGAAGATATGAGGCAGATTTACATAGATGTATTGACAGAGGAAACAGCCAGGAATGAGAGCCGACAGAGGCAAAAGGAAATCAGAAAATATTGGGAAGACAAGATTGACGGAAGCGGTTCGCCGAAGCTTGATAAGGTTTTGAATACGAAAAAAGAAACATTGGAGATACCGCCGGAATGGAAAAAGATTATAGAAAAGCCGGATGGAACATGGAAAAAAATTGTTTTTTATAATACTTCTATTTCGGCGTTGCTTCAAAATAACGAACATATGCTGCGGAAAATGGAGGATGCATTCCGCATTTTTTATGACAACAGAGATGAGGTGGCTTTGCTTTGGAGGCCCCATCCGCTGATAGAGAGTACATTGACCAGTATGCGACCGCAGCTGTGGGAAGAGTATAAAAAAATAAGAGACAGTTATCTGGTTGCCGGCTGGGGAATTTATGATGATACACCGGATATTGACAGGGCGGTTGTGCTGTGTGATGCGTATTATGGAGATGGAAGCAGTGTGGTAGCAATGTGTCAGGCTGTTGGAAAACCAATTATGATACAGAATCCCAGTGTAGTAAGTATATAGACTTAGGAGGCGGCGTTTTGTACAGTCAGTTGCTTGAAAAACTAATTTCTAAAAAAGAATCATTGTCCGTAATTGGATTGGGATATGTGGGGATGCCAATTGCGGTTGCATTTGCAGAAAAATTTAATGTGATTGGTTTCGATTTAAATCCAAAAAAAATAAAACTTTACCAGAGCGGTATCGATCCGACGAAAG
>CAYWRB010000557.1:0-498 GCA_964460025.1 uncultured Hungatella sp. | reverse complement strand
GATGCTGTAATCCAAAAAACCACTGTAGAATTTACAGAAAATGAAAGAGAATTGCAGGGAGCCAGATTCCATATTGTTGCGGTTCCAACTCCGGTAAATGGGGATCATACACCTGATCTGAGACCAGTAGAATTAGCCAGTGAAATTCTTGGTCGAAATCTGCGAGAAGGTTCAGTTGTTGTGTATGAGTCTACTGTATATCCCGGAGTGACAGAGGAAATCTGTGTTCCCATTTTGGAAAAGGCATCAGGGCTTCAATGTGGAAAAGATTTTAAGGTGGGATATAGTCCGGAGAGGATTAATCCCGGCGATAAAGAACACAGGCTTGAGAACATAACCAAAATTGTATCAGGGATGGATGCAGAGACACTGGATGCTGTGGCAGGAGTGTATGAAACGGTGATCAAGGCAGGAGTCCACCGTGCAGAGAGTATTAAAGTGGCCGAGGCAGCCAAAGTCATAGAAAACAGCCAGAGAGATATCAACATTGCTTTTATG
>CAYWRB010000556.1:0-2359 GCA_964460025.1 uncultured Hungatella sp. | reverse complement strand
GGCACTGCCGGAAATACACGGATCACCCCGCCCCAGCTTTGCAGCAGCATATCCTGTATGCTCTCCGCCAGCCCAAGAGGCGACTCAATAACCGGTCCGGCCTCCTTATACATGGTATTTGGCTTAAACAGATGAAGCGCCGATTTTATGTAGGCCAAAGCTTCATCCCCTAATCCCGCAGTTGCAGCTATGGATGCCGCTCCGGAGAAGGTAAACCCTCTTAAGTCCCCTTCCTTAGAAAACCAGTGGCGCAGGCATTTTATTATCAGCTTCCTTCCCTCTTCCATGTCGCCGCTTATGAGATGAAGCGGGAAAATGGGAAGAAGATGGCTGAAATGGCGGTGTCCGAAAGCCAGAGACACGTCTTTTCCTATCATAAGCCCGGTCTCATCCTGATGATATGGCGTAAGCTGTTCCAGAGTCTGCTGCCATACACTCCGCTCAGGATCCCCCATGGAAAAATCATCGCAGAGCTCCATAAGGGTGATGCAGCCCCACCGCAGAAGCGCCAGGTCATAGGTAGAGTCTTCTACCGTAAGGTTACGGAAAGAACCGTATTCCGGAGAAATCATGGCAGGCAGATGAAGCTTTCCGTCCTCTCCCCGTTTCAGTTTATGGATATAATAGGCAACACTCCGCTTTAACAGCGGATACAGGCTGTCCCTCATCCGTTTTTTGTCCATGGAATAGCGGCACTGCCGCCAGTAATTGTGAAGCACCCATGTAAGGTTTCCCACTTCGTCCCCTACAGGAGACACCATATTGCAGCCGGCGCTTCGTCCCAGTCCCGCCGAATCCTTCCGGTATTCCTCTTCCACATTGCCTATAAGGTTTTGTACATTCCGGTCCAGGCTTTTACAGAGAGATTCCCCAATCTCCAAGTGATTGGATGTATACACAGGAGAATATGCTGTCTGTACATTCATATTGTACCAGGCTCTGGGCCATGGGGTAGCTGCCATCCAGGGTCCCTGGTTGTCCATAACCGTCTGACCGTCCCCGGCAGCAGCCGCCAGCTTATACATCTGAATCAGGTAGAACCCCTCAAGCCTGGTATCCGTAAAGGAAACAAAACTCTTCTTATAATAATCGCTCCACCACTGCCTGTGCCTTTCTACCCATTCCTTCTGTTTGGCCTTTGCTGCCCGTTCTACGGTTTCCACAGCCTTCTCTACCGTTTTTTCACAGCATCCGTTCAAAATAGTCAGGTAATATACGGTTTTTCTCCCTTCTTTCCTGGTAATGGAGGCAACCACGCAGCCGTCCTCAGTTTCCTCTTCTCCCGGCTGGAAAAACCGCTGAACCTGCACATGAACCTGCCCCCGGTCCTGCTCTGTAAGACGGATATCCGGAATATACTGATTGTAATTGATTCCGTCCTCATTCTTCATGACAGAAGAAACCTCCGGATATCCTCTCCACACCATCTCTGCCCTCTCATTCTCATCCGGCTCTGCTTCCAGCAGCATTACCGGCTCCAGGCTGTGAACCAGACTCCGTACCTTTACCCTGCCTCTGGTGGTAACCAGCTCCGCCCGAAGCTCCGCCTGATACAGATTCAGTTCCATGGAAGTCCCGTCGAAAATCCATCCCTCCATCTCCAAGTCCAGTTCTCCCAAAGGCACTCTGGTATAGACTCCCGGCCTTCCTGGCGTCCTGGCCTCCACATCGGTTCTCCCCATCACGCACCGCAGGGTATTCCGTTTGCTTTTGTCCTCGGCGCTGTATATCATGGCTCCCAGCGTTCCGTTGCCAAGCCAAGCTCCGCTGTCCCAGGAACAGGATTTTTTGGACCATGTCATATTGTGTCTTTCCGTAAATTCTCTCCAGTCAACCGCCTCTCTCATATCTGCCTCTCTCATATCTACCTCCTGAATTCTGCAGCTCTTTTGCGGCCCTATTATAAAGGCCAACGCATCCTTCCTTCAACTCTCCGTTCTCAAGATAACCGCTCTTATGTTACAATCACACCTTGTTTTTACGGCTCTGGCTCGGGCTGATGCCATAAAACCGCTTATATGCCTTGCGAAAAGCATTGGTATTGCTGTATCCTGTTTTTTCCGCCACCATATCAATGGTCATATCCGTCTCCACAATCAGCTGATACGCATAATTCATCCGTTTTTTCTCCACATAGACCGAGAAATTTTCTCCCATCAGCTCCTTAAAAATCTGCGAAAAATAGGTCTCGCTCAATTTGCAGTGTTCCGCTATGGCTGACAGCCCAAAGCCGTATTCCGCAAAATGCTCCTCCACATAGGCGGTAATCTTTTTCTGCAGCCCATTCTCGTGGCTTTTGATTCCTGACAGGTAGTGACTGCACATATCCATGGCCACCCGAAGGATATAAGAAAACAGC
>CAYWRB010000555.1:0-2362 GCA_964460025.1 uncultured Hungatella sp. | reverse complement strand
GACAAGAGCGGACAAGATGGTAAAATATATTTTGAACCGTAAAATCCAAAGGAGAGGGTACAAGATGGAAAAACAGATGGCGTTTCATATTTTGGGATTGAAGGAGACGAAAGAGGAGCCGGAGATCCAGGAAGCATACAGAGGGCTTTTAAAACAGACCAATCCGGAGGATGATCCAGAGGGGTTTAAGCGTTTGAGAGAAGCGTATGAGACTGCTGTCTCCTGGGCCAGAAGGCAGGATGAGGAAGAGAAAGGCGAGAAGACAGACATTGACCGGTGGATTGACCGGGCGGATCAGGTGTACCGCAATATCTATGACCGGTGTCAGCCGGAAAAATGGAAAGAGATTCTGGATGATCCGATCTGTGAGGATCTGGACACGTCTCTCCAGGCCAGAGAGGCCATGCTGGCTTATCTGATGGATCACATTTATCTTCCCAATGTGATCTGGAAGCTGTTTGACAGGCGGTTCCAAATCGTGGAGGATAGGGAGAATCTGGAGCAGAAGTTTCCCAGAGACTTTTTGAATTATATCATATACTATATTGAAAATACGGAATTTATCAATTATTCGCTGTTTCGGATTCTGGATGAGGAGGAGATGGATGCGGATGCCTATATCCGCAATTTCCTGGGGGTGAAGCGCCTGGTTGATCAGGGGCAGGTAAAGGAATGCAGGGAGAAGCTTAAACAGCTGGAGGCTTTTGGCATCTATCACCCCTATCAGGATGTGGAGATGCTGCGGGTTCTCTGTGCACTGATGGAGAAGGCCGGACCGGAGATGCCTGAAGGCATGACCTTTCAGGATACGGAGGGAGGAAAAGAGGCGCTGCGCCTTACGGAAAACCTTTTGGAACATTACGGCCAGGACAGCTATGTGGAGCTTCACTGCGGCGTGGCCCGGTGGACTCTGGGCCAGGAGGAAGAGGCTGCCAGGCTGTGGCAGAGTATTCTGGAGAAGCAGCCGGCGCACTATATGGCGAAATTTTATATGGTCCGTTACCTGATGAAGAAAGAGGAATATCATCAGGCCAAGGAGAAGATGCTGGAGCTTCTGGATATGGACAGCAATGATGAGCAGGTCATTGGTTATCTTCATACGGCCAATGAGGCTCTGATTCAGGAATATATGGAAAAGCAGAAAGCGGCGGAGGCGCAGAATCAGTTCCTGGAATTTGAGGATGCTCTGGAGCTGGCACGCTGCTATTATCAAAATGAGCAGTCCGAGGAGGCCATATCCATTCTGGAGAAACTGAAGCCGGATGAAGAGCAGGAGTTTGATTACACCAATCTGTTCGGACGGGTGCTTTACCGGGCGGATGAGTATGAAAGGGCCTGTCCCCAATTAAAACGCTGGCTGGAACTGATACGCCAGATTCCTGTGGATGATGACAAAGAGCATCAGAAGAAGAGAAGCAGGGAGTTCCGTGCCTGCCATATTTTAAGCGGATGCTGCCATGAGATGGGTGACAGAGAGCAGGCCATGGACTATGTGGAGCAGGCCATCCGGGTGGCGGACAACGAGGAAGATCGAATTGCCGCCATGCAGTACAAGGCGTATATGCTGTTTACCTACGAAGAATACGAGAAATCCATAGACGGCTGTGACCAGGTGATCAGGGAAAACGACAAGTATTTTCCGGCATACTTACAGCGGCAGGAGGCAGCCTACAAGCTGAAGAAAGGCCAGCAGGTGGTGGATGACTACTACAATGCCATCAATATTTATCCTGGTTATTATAAGCCTTATCTTCTGGCTGCCCAGACATTTTTCTACCATGACCAGTACGAGGACGCCAAGGGAGTTTTGGACAGAGCGAAGGAGAATGAGGTTGAGTTTTCCGACAACATGAAGCTGTACCAGGTGAAGATTCTGAGAAATCTTGCGGAGAAAAAGGAAGACAGGGAGCTGCCGTTTTCCATTGCCAGAGAGCTTCTTAAGACGGTAAAAAGCCCGGAGACAGATATTGAAGATCTTTCGGAGATAGAATATGAGATTTCTCTGCTTTACTGGGATGACGGGGACCTGGACAAGGCGGTAGAATATCTGAATCGTGCCATCGAGAAGAATCCGGACAGAATGCAGTACCACATGGTCGGAGGACACATTTATCTGGATAAGAAAGCTTATAAAAAGGCTTTGGAGGAATACAACATTGCCAGCGCAGACTACGGGGAATCCCCGTCCCTTCACTACAACTGTGGGGTGTGCCAGGAAGAAATGGGGCTGAAAGAGCTGGCTATGGAGTGCTATAAAAAGGCGCTGGAGTACAAGGAAGGGTACCGGGATGCCTGTGAGAAGCTGGCGAATTATTACAAAGACCGGTACAATCGGCTGTATGACCAGGCGGATTTTGACCTG
>CAYWRB010000554.1:0-2375 GCA_964460025.1 uncultured Hungatella sp. | reverse complement strand
TCGTCAAATAAGATCACGGAATAGGGGTTTCTGCGCACCTTTTCACTTAACTGTCCTCCCTCGTCATACCCTACATATCCTGGCGGCGAACCAATCATCTTCGATACGCTGTGTTTCTCCATGTACTCGGACATGTCAACTCTTATGAGAGCGCTTTCCGTGCCGAACATCGCCTCAGCCAAGGCTTTGCAAAGCTCCGTCTTGCCCACGCCGGTAGGCCCTAAGAACAGGAAGGAACCAATGGGACGTTTGGGATCTTTTAAGCCTACTCTCCCACGGCGGATGGCCTTCGCCACGGAAGATACGGCTTCCTCCTGTCCCACTACCCGCTCATGGAGAATGGACTCCAGCCTCTTAAGCCTCTGGGATTCCTCCTCCTCCAGCTTGCGAACAGGAATCTTGGTCCATCCGGAAACCACATCTGCTACCTCATTCTCGCCTACCACCAGCTTTCTGGTATATTTCTCCTTCTGCCACTTGTCTCGGATCTTCGCTATGCGGTCCCGTTTCTTTTCCTGTTTTTTCTTTATGTCTCCGGCTTTCTCATAAGCCTCGGACATGATTGCCTTTTCTTTCTGCCGTTCCAGCGTCTCAATCTCTTTTTCCAATACCTTTATCTCTTCCGGCTCCACAAAGTTGGTAAGGCGAAGCTTGGAAGATGCCTCATCAATCAAATCGATGGCTTTATCCGGAAGGAAACGGTCGTTGATATACCTGGCTGACAATTTGACGGCTGCCTTAAGGGCCTGGTCCGTAATGGTTACCTTGTGGTGCTCCTCATATCTCTCCCTCAGTCCTTTCAGGATCTCATAGGACTCCTCCTCGGAAGGCTCCTCCACAGTCACCGGCTGGAACCGCCGCTCCAGAGCGGCATCTTTCTCAATATGCTTTCTGTATTCTTCAACGGTGGTAGCTCCGATTAACTGGATCTCCCCTCTGGCCAGAGACGGCTTCAGAATATTGGACGCATCCAGGGCTCCTTCCGCCCCTCCCGCGCCGATGATGGTATGGATCTCATCAATAAACAGAAGTACTCCTTTATCCTCCATCACCTCCGCCAAAACCCGTTTGATCCTCTCCTCAAATTCTCCCCGGTATTTTGACCCTGCCACCATGCCGGACAGATCCAGAGTCACCACCCGCTTTCCTGCAATGGTCTCCGGCACATCCTCCGCCGCAATTCGCTGGGCCAGACCTTCCACCACAGCCGTCTTCCCCACTCCCGGCTCACCGATGAGGCAGGGATTGTTCTTGGTACGACGGCTCAAGATCTGAATCACTCGCTGGATCTCTGTCTCTCTCCCGATGACCGGATCCAGCTTTCCCTCTCTTGCCAGGGCCGTCAGATCCCGGCTATAGTTGTCCAACACAGGCGTAGTGGCCTTTCCTCTGGAGCCCCGCGTCTGCAGCTCCTCCCTTCTCCCGGCCGGGGCATCCTCCCCCATAGCCGACAAAAGGTCCATATAGAGCCTCTGAATGCTCACCCCCATGGTATTCAACAACCTGGAGGCCACACAGTCATTCTCCCGGATAATGGCAATCAAAATATGTTCCGTCCCGATGAGAGGCGCCTTAAACCGTACCGCCTCCCGGTAACTGTTCTCAATCACTCGTTTTGCACTTGGAGTATAGGTATTCTGTTCCGCCAGGCGGACCGGCTGGCTGGGTGTGATAAGCTGGCTCACCAGCTCCATCACCTTTTCCTCCAGCACTCCACACTCCTCCAAAACTTTGGCAGCCACACCGGTGCCCTCCTGTATAAGTCCGATCAGCAGATGCTCTGTGCCCACATAATTATGTCCCAGAGTCTCGGCCGCATCCACTGCCAGACTGATGGCCTCCCTGGCCTTCGCCGTAAATCGATCTATCATTTCAAAGTCCTCCTAAATTCTGTTTCCATATGCTGCCGCCAGCCATGTGGCGGTTTTGCTTCCTTGCTGGTTTTGCTCTCCTGTCATTTAAAGCAACTCCGGAAGTTCCTCCCTGAGATACCTGGCTCGGGCCTCATCCAATTCCTCTTTCCCCAAGGGCCGATCCGACAGCTTCTGCAGATTGGCTGTCTGAATCCCCAGCATCAGGCGATAGACGGAACATGGCTCCCTGGTCTTGATCAGTCCGTCGGAAATCCCGGCCATCAGCTGAGACAGATAGGTCATGGCCTCCTTCATGGCCAGCCGTCTCGCATACTTCAAAACCCCATAGGACTTATAAATCTCGTCTTCCCGTTCCAGCCGATGGGTCTTCAGCGTCATAGCCCGCACCTGATTCTCCTGATCATTTAACTGCTGCGCCACCTTGCCTACCAGCTCCGCCAGTTCCTTCTCCGTCTGCCCCATGGTCTTTTGATTGGTCACCTCATATATGGAACCGTAGTT
>CAYWRB010000553.1:2068-2386 GCA_964460025.1 uncultured Hungatella sp. | reverse complement strand
TTGAATCTGACAGGTACCATCGGAGATCCGAGTATCACTACCAAGGAAATTCCAGGCGCAGTTAAATATGTTCCATATGGAGTTATGATACAGAACAATAATAAATATGAATGGAATGAAGTAACATACCGTATTACGGCCGGGACATTGCCGGCTGGGGTGTCGCTGATGGATAATGGAGAGTTATACGGCGTGCCAACGGAAGCAGGCGAATTCAAATTCACGGTTCAGATGAGAAACAGCTACAGTAATTTTAAGAACAGTGAAAAGGAATTCACACTTACCGTATTGGAGAATACGGATACCAATGTTGACGGC
>CAYWRB010000553.1:0-2058 GCA_964460025.1 uncultured Hungatella sp. | reverse complement strand
CGGCGCTACGGATCAAGGATACACGCTGACTCAGCGCATACCGGATATCGGCCTGAATTCCAGCGGTGACTATCTGCTGGTTTCTCAGGGAGAATATGCCACATTTAAGTATATATTCCTTGATGGAGTTAAGCTGACGGAAGGCGTGGATTATACTTCTGAAGCAGGAAGCACCAGAATCACCATCAGAAACCAGACTTTGAAAGCCTCCAACAAGACAGGAGTCCATACCTTAGGAATCGAGTTCAGAACTGGAAATAAAACAGATGAGTTGACAAAGGTCAGTGATTTAAAGAGAGCCGCACAGAACTACAGAGTTACAACTAGCAGCAGTGGAGGCAGTAGCGGAAGCGGAGGCAGCAGTAGCAGCGGAAGCAGCGGCAGTAGCAGCGGCGGCGGAAGTTCATCCCAGACAAAAAAAGATCCTCAAAAGGGATATGTAAATACCAATACAGGCATCATCACCGGAGACAAGGAAGGCTATTCACGCTGGCAGCAGGACGAAAACGGTTGGAAGCTGGTTTATGCCAACGGAACCACAGCCAGCGGCTACATGACCGCATTGGAAAGTGGGGAGATGGTAGAGCAGATTGTATGGGAGAAGATCAATGGCTCCTGGTATGCTTTCGGAGTGAACGGATATCTGAAATCCGGCTGGGTATACGATTACCGTCTGGGTAGATGGTACAACCTGTCTGTCAACACAGGTATGGTCAGCGGCTGGTATCAGGATCCCGTAGATAATCATACCTACTATATGGATCCGGCAGAAGGCGGATTGTCAATCGGATGGAGAAGCATCGATAAGAAATGGTACTACTTTAATACGGTAGTAACAGAGCCTTCCTGGGAGCTGAACAGGGAAACCAATAAATGGCAGTATAACGCCAAAAGCAAATCCAAACCATTTGGGGCTATGCTCCGCAATGAAAAAACACCGGACGGATATGAAGTAAATGCCGATGGCGTATGGATTGAGAAATAATAGAATTTACATCAGCTGTTAAAAAATTCAAACTTAAATAAAATCCAAACGTTCTATCCGGAAACCGTGCAGTTACTGCATCCTGTCCGGCGGAACGTTTGGATTTTGTTTTAATGCCCCCAGTATATGGCTGGGGGCAGGAAAATTTACTGTCACAGGAAGGAAAAAGAACATAGGAAGGATTGAGAACGATCATGCATAGGAGGGTAGGTTATTTTAAATTTGTTTTGATAGCTGCAATATTGACAGCCTTTTTATCGGCATGCCAAAACAGTACGGAACAACAGATTGCGGAACAGTTGGAGCTGGGGACGAGATATCTGAATGAAGGTGATTATGAAGAGGCTGTTATAGCCTTTCAAAAGGTAATCTCTGTGGATAAGAAAAATGTGGCGGCATATCTTGGTATGGCTGATGCATATATCGGCCTGAATAAGTTGGACATGGCGAAAGAGATACTGGAATCAGGCCTGTCGGAGGTTGATGATGAGCAGCTGCGCAAGAAGCTGGAAGAAGTTTTACGGCTCATTGAAGAAGAGCATTCTGAAGAGGCAGAAAAAGATGGTTCTATGGCAGAGAAACACGAAGCAGCAGACGAAAAAATTACAAAAACAGATGCAGACACTGCTGTACCAGAGACAATGCCGACAGGCTCCTCAGCATCGGAAACAGCACAAGCAGCTATAACAGAATCCTCAGCATCGAAAACAACGGAGGCAATCAAGACAGAATCCTCTGCGTCGGAAACAACAGAAGTAGCCATGACAGAATCCCTTGCGACTGAAACAACGGAAGCAGCGATGACAGACCCCCCTGTAACGGAAGCGGCTCAGGGACAAGGACTTATGTTAAAGATAACAGAACCTATTTCCATAGGAGCATCTTATCTTTTGGAAGACGTTATTGACGGCATTCAGGATACAACGACTCTTTCAGATATAGAACATCAAATTTCAGGATTAACATGCGATGTAGTGCGGGGAAAGGATGATAAGGTCAGTTTTTATAAAGATGGAACATATTTATTTTCGATAGCTGTAGCAGATATTCTTATGGGAGAGGAATGGAATAAA
>CAYWRB010000552.1:0-2388 GCA_964460025.1 uncultured Hungatella sp. | reverse complement strand
GCCTGATGACCAGTTCCGTCTTAAATGCCTGCCTTAAAACAAAAAGCGCCTCCACATATAATTCTCTTTTTTCCGATACCAGAATACTGAAAAATCTGGCTGGTATATATTCAAACAGCGCCATGTGCTTATCCTTTCCCTGATTACAGGACCCGTTCTCTCCGTTCCGAATCCTCTCCGGCCTTCGGCTCCCCCTTTGGTAATTTTATTATAGACGAAAAATACCCGGATTACAACAAAAGCAGGGTGACGAATTATTTTATCCATCACCCTGGTTTTAAAATCTGTATTTCCAGTCAATCGTTTTGTCAAAACCCAAAATATTTCCGTCTCAAAGCAAGATTTGCCATAACGCTGAGATATCTTTTTAATTTTAAGCGTCCTATATTATGAGTCACATTACGGCTTGTAATATCCCATCCGGATTTTGCTTTCTCTATAATCTTTCCATCCTTCCTGTTTTCATCCGAAATCCTTTTTAACAGCTCTATTGCTGCCCGATACTGGATTTTGTCCCCGTTCTGAAGAAATTCATAGAACATACTCTGAAATGGAAAAATCCGTTTATAATACTGATCAATCTCAACAAGAAGCAATAAAAACCTTCTGAAAAACTCATCCGGTGCCTCCACATCCCCATTGCTCCCGGCCATTATCTCTTTATGACGGATTGCCAGTTCCCTTAACCACCCATCCATTTCATCTGAAAGAATCACTTCATCCGTTCCGTCCCACCAATACAGCCTGTCATCATCGGACAGATAATAATTCGGCTTTCCTCTCAACTCCTTTGGGGTGTCAAAAAAGGTAAAATATCCGTCCTGCCGGAGAAATTCACTGGTTCTCATCGGGGGAACCGGTGTCTCAATCCATCTCTTCCTTTTCTCCTCCAGTTCCCTCGATGCATAACGTTTCATAATCTCATCATGATAAACGGTCCTGTAAATCCCTTTCCACTGCTCCCAAAAATTCAGCTTCTTCAGCTCCGCTGTCAAATAGGCAATCACTCTGGCAGGCAGTATCAGCGAAAACTCCCCGATGTCTCCAAGTTTTGTCCCTTTGGTTTTTTCCCGCTCTTCCCGTTTCTTTCCAAGGAGTTCCCAGATTCGGACGACTGCATCTTCATCCTGAGCCGATTCCAAAAATACTTCCAGCGCCTTTTTACAGCCAAAGACATCTGCCGGATAGGTCCCTGGTTCCACCTCCGTTTCTGTCAATGTCTCCGTTCCCTGAGTAATATACAGCAAATCCGTCAGTTCCGTCCCTCCGGCCTGATATCTCATGCCAAACGGTATAAATGCCAGCACATCGCCTTTTGTCGGATTGTCATACTCTCCCACTCGTCCCAGCGCATATGCTTCCATGTTCTCCCAAATACGAAATCTCTTTTTCATAGAAAAATCGGTTCCCAGAAGATGATTAATCCAGCCCACAAAACCGCTGTTATTGATTATGTCGCCATTAATTTCCGCAAATCCCCAATTATCATCATACACTTCATACAAAAAATGGATTGCGGTAACAACATCGCAAAATTCCTGCCCTCCTATTTTTTCCGAACGGAAATATCCGTCGTTTGCATCAAACATCGCCGTTTCCCATGAATCATCTTCAAAATAGTTAAAATGAAAATACACCTTGCCGCCCGGATACAATTCCACAGGTTTTAACAGTCCCATATCATGGCCGTACATACTAATCTGTTCAAACTGCATCATCCCTCCAAAGTTCAGCAGCTTTGCCGCCTGCCTGGCAAATTCATCTTTCTTTTCCTTCGGAATATTCATTTTTCCTGTATAGCAGCCGTATGTCCCCATGTCATCCCTCCTCTAAAAGCCTAAAATTTCCAATCGGTGTTTATGATTTGTGAGCAATGACTGATATGCGCTCATTGCTGTAAGATCAAACTTACAGCGGTTACCGCTGATCATCCACCGTATTGCCTGCTTTCTGGTTAATTCAGGAAAATATGCTGTGTCTTCATCCATAAAATCTCTGTAAAGCAGCAAGGCTTTTTTATAATTATCCTCATTTTTGTGCTTTGTAAATTCCATAATAAACGCCTTATCTACCAGGCGGCATCCCCAGTCTTCATCCAAATCGGCAACAATCTGTGCCAGAAAATTCTCTGTGTCAAACTCTTCTTTCGGATGGATTCTTTGAAAACGTTCTCCCCAATCCGACAGGCACTCTTTCATGTCTTCCGAAAAATGAAGAATTTCGTCCTCCCAGAACTCGATGAACTCATCCTCGTTTTTTCTCCGTATCGCTTTATAGAATGGCAGAACCCACTGGTCTTTCCCATAAGCCGTATCTCGTTCGGCTCCTTGTTCTCTAATAATTTCCGAATAGCCCTTTATCCCCAGGTTTTTCCATATCTCCCAGAAT
>CAYWRB010000551.1:0-2391 GCA_964460025.1 uncultured Hungatella sp. | reverse complement strand
TTTGGGAATATGCCCAAGATTGACAAATTTGACAAGATGATTACCGTAGGCCGTTCCAGAAAGATCTGGTTCAATATGGTGGTTCAGTCCTATGCTCAGCTGGACAATGTATACGGAGATAAGGTGTCCAATATCATCAAGAGCAACTGCGGTATGAAAATGTTTATCGGTTCCAATGATATCGAGACCTGCGAGGAGTTTTCCAAGCTGTGCGGCAACATGACGGTGTCCACATCAAGCATATCTTCCACCATGGGGGATAAACAGGGCAATATCAATGTGTCCAGCCAGCTGCAGACCCGACCTCTTATCTATCCGTCGGAGCTTCAGAAGCTGAACAACAAGACGGATACGGGCAATGCCATCATCGTAACCTTTGGAAATTACCCGTTGAGAACCAAATTCACTCCCAGTTACAAATGTCCTCTGTATCAGATGGGGACCATGGACTTGTCCGAGGTGCGGATGAATGCGTTTTTCGGGGATGAAGTCTACTATGATCTGGATGAACGCAACTACATTATGGCATCTCTTGAGGAACAGGAAGAGGAGACGGAAGAGATGCAGGAGGCATGAGCATGAAGAGACGATACAAAGGCAAAACCTTTGCCGCTGTTTTTTTGACGGCCGCAGGGCTTTTTGCGGGAGCCATAACCGGTCTGGGAGTTGACCATGTGCTGGCGGCTCCCTATGACTGGGAGGGCAATGCGGACAGCAGCAGTTATGGCGATCTCAGGTACATAGACAGTGGTATCGGCCCGGGAGCAGTCGCCCCCGGCACAGAGGAACAGGAGATAACGGCCGGTCCTGCGGTCACACAGGTTACTTTGGCAGAGCAGTATCATGACGACTACAAAATTTATGAGGAATCCATCAATGATCTGTTCTTTTTCTATACCAATGTTTCCAACGGCGGCATCACGGATGAGAGTGTTACCTTGGATATGCCTCAGAATATATTCTGTTCCGTGGAGAAAGACGGAGCGGAGTATGACTATGTGCCGGGACAGAGTTTCAGCCAGTACGGAACCTATGTGGTAAGGGTTACGGCAGTGGAAGATACCAGCGTGCCTTTTTCAGAGCAGAAAGAATACAGGGCTTTGTTCCGTTTCCGGATTCAGGAAAAACCGCCGGAGGAGACACAGGAAGGGGAAGGAAGTCAGGGATTTCCCGGGAGTCTTATTAATGACGGACTGGATGCAGTGTCAGGATTGCAGGAAGGCGGAATCTGGCCTGGCAGCGGGATTTCTGGTATGGGAGAGGGAGAATCGCTTCTGGGAGAGAGCCAGCCGGAAAGCCTGGAATCAGAGCAGGAGAGCAGGGATCCTTCGGAGACTTCTGCCGGGGAAATGACCGGCGAGGAAACCATTGGTGGGGAAACCACCAGAGCAGGGGAAGACGGCATGGGAGAGGGCCAGGATGGCTCGATGGAAGATGGAGAAGAGGCCGGAAGAGATGAGGCCCTGGAAGCTGCGGCAGGAGAAGTAAACGGGGCGGGGGCTTACCATGGGCGGACCCAGGTATACGACAGTTCCAAAGGAAGGTATGAGGTGACTTTCGGAAACGGAAGAACCTTAAGTTCCAATGTTCCGGAAGGCTATATGGGGCCCAGTACCGTGGAGTTGCTGGTATCGGAAGGAGAAGGGAATATCTACCGCAATGATGAACTTTTAGAATATGCGGAAAGTATGAGTTTAAAAGATCCGGGATATTATCGCCTGGATATCGACGGGCAGATGTGGTCCTTTGTCATAGCTTCTGCCGTCGGTTCCACGGATTATTATATGGCCCCTGAAGGCTTGGAGTTTACCAGCGTCTATTTTGAGGGGGAGCCGAAAGAACTGCCGCCCGGAAAGTATCTGCCTATGAGGGAAGAGGGACAGTATCAGATCAGCATGACCGGAAAAGAGGGAGAAGTTCTGGAGGTGGTCTTAAGAAAGGATACAAAACCGCCTCAGTTTACAGTCAATGTCAAGGGCGGAACGGCCCAGCTTCAGTATGAGTCTGACGATATCGAAAGAGTGATTCTTGAGAAAAACGGAGAGATTCAGGAGGGATTTTCCGGATATACCATTGACAGTCCCGGTTCCTACCGCCTGACAGCCGTGGATGAGGCCGGCAATACCTCAAGTGCGGAGTTTTCTCTGAAATATCAGGTGAACATGTATGGGATTGTGGCAGTTGTACTGGTGATCCTGCTTATCGCAGGAGGAGCGTTGTTTGTGATTCATGTAAAACGAACGGTGAGAGTCAGGTAGGGGAAGGAATGTCATTTAGGTAGCGTTTCGTGCTTAATGAAATCGCGTAAGGTCCGCCTGGAAAGGGAATGTTATTGTTTTCTCCCGGGCACGCTCGCGCTACGTGAAGGTCTACGCTCCGCTCCGGTCGTTG
>CAYWRB010000550.1:0-2392 GCA_964460025.1 uncultured Hungatella sp. | reverse complement strand
AGGGACAGTTCACTTTTGACAAGTACTCCAGAGAAAAACTGAATTATACTGATGAGGAAAACGAGTCAAAGATCACTTCGGCTCTTCATTCCGTAAGCTTCAGGATTCCGAACCTTACCTACGTTCCGGTGCAGGAAGCAGACGGCAGTACCAGTATACTAATTATCTACAGTGCCCGCTTTGGGAAGAACGATGACGAGATCAATCTTCTGTACCTCATCAAGAAGGACACCTATTTGCAGAAAGCTGGCAAAGAGGCCTCTGAGCGTGGTACAGACTACTATGTTTTTGACAAGGATGGCGTGGTTCTGTTCACCACGGCTCTTGCAAGTGACAACTTTGATTCTGATGCCTTCTATCATGCTTCGGAATCGGAGCCGAATCGGCAGAATATTCGCAATATCTACACAAAGACCGACGAGAAACGGGAGATTACCTATATGATCTTCGTAGGCAAAGGTTCCCTGCAGGACGATATTGCTTCCTATTACCGTAAAGTGGTTATTTTCCTGTATCTGTTCTCCATACTGCTGCTATTGTTGGTAGGCTTTGCCTTATTCCTGGCTTATCGTCCCATCCACCGGATCACCTCCAAACTTGGAATCGAGAGTGGCAATGAGTTCCTTCTTATTCAGAACGAGCTGGATATCCGCAGTCAGCAGATCCTCAAACAGGAAAACATCATCATGGACGCTATCTTGAACAACCTGGTCTATGATGTTCCCTTCCCCACAGAGGGACTCAGTACTCCCAGCGGTTCCAACTACGTTTATCAGACATACATCCTGAAGTCTTCCGATTTTCGCGTACAGGAACAGGAACAACTTCGCTCCGCTGTGAACACGATCTTCAGTGGGAGGCTGTACATCAACGATCTTCTGGGAGAGGATCGTTATCTCCTGGTTGTATTCATCAAAGAAGAAAAACTGCAGGAATTCATAGAGTGGCTCTTTAAAACGACCGCAGACTTCTGCGGGGAGACCAGAGTACTGCACCAGGGAGAGCCGGTCCATGACCTGAACTGCCTTAAGGACAGTTATCTCTCCTGCTACGATGCCGCACAGGATAAGGAGCAGATACAGCACGACCTGGAAGCCATGAACCTGGATAAACGCCGCGTACAGACCACCGAGTGTATTCGGGCATACATCGATCAGAACTTCCGGGATTCCAATCTCAGTCAGAGTATGGTCGCCGATGCCCTCCACGTTTCCAACTACACCATAAGCCGACTCTTTAAGAGTCAGATTGGCATCGGTTTTTCCGAGTACGTAAATGTAAAGCGGCTGGAATATGCAAAGAGCCAGCTCGAGGACACGAATTTTTCTGTAGGCGAGATTGCTGAGAACAGCGGATTCTCCAACTTCCGTTATTTCTCAAGGTTATTCCGGACTCATTACGGAATTACGCCTACAGACTATAGAAATGGGAAGCCAATTACTTAAAATAGCAGGTGTTCGAAAATGCACAGAACGATTTATGGATGCGAAAGCAGCCAGAAAACGTTCTGGAGAAAGGTGCATTGAAGAACAACTGCGGAACTTAAATAGGAGGTAATTAAAAGATGAAAAAGAAATTTTTGACCAAGACAGCAGCCATAGCGCTGGCCCTGACCACCATCTTATCCATGACGGCCTGCGGCGGCAGCGGGGGGAGTTCCGGCAGCGGAAGCTCTGGCAGCACAGGAAGCAGCGAGGGCGGGAGCGCAGAAGCGGCAGACCCTGCTGAGCGGGACACGGTTACCATCACCATGGGACGTCAGACCACGGCAAATCCCAAATTCCCTGAAGGTGACAGCTATGAGGACAACGCTTACATCCGGATGGTAGAACAGGAACTGAATGTTGATATTGTGGATCAGTTCGAGGCTAACAACGGTGACGACTACAACCGTCAGGTTTCCCTGGCACTTTCTGCAGGCAGTCTTCCGGACATCATGAAGGTGGCTTCCAAGGATGAGCTGACAGAACTGTATGAGAATGAGCTGATCGCTGATTTGACAGATGTGTACAATAATTACGCAAGTGATTATATCAAGAGTATTTATGATTCTTTTGACGGCCGGGCGCTGGCCGATGTTACCTATGACGGAATGCTGATGGCTCTTCCGGCAACGGCTTCCGATGCAGGTCCGGGCATGTTCTGGATTAGAAGCGACTGGGCGGATAAGCTGGGACTTACCGTGGATGCGGACGGTGACCGTCTTGTGACTCTCGATGAGGTGAAGGAGATTGCGCAGGCATTTATCGACGGCAACCCTGAAAATGTGGATAAGATGGTGGGCATGAGCTTTGACCCGGCTCTGACGGCTACAAGCTCTGATAACGCCAACATGATCAACACCATCGCCTACAGCGTGGGAGCTTATCCCCGTCACTGGTATGAGGATGAG
>CAYWRB010000549.1:0-2398 GCA_964460025.1 uncultured Hungatella sp. | reverse complement strand
ACCATTAAAATATGGTGCTAAGCCAAAGATTAAAACCTATGGCTTAGCATTTTTCTGATATCTCCCTCAGTCAAAAAATATGATGTTAATGGAAGGCCGCAAAGAACTGAAAAATCTTTTATGAAAGCCGTGCCTCTTGAAAGATTGATATATTTTCTCTCTGATATTTTTGCCACTCTGAAATCATGAACGAATTCAAACAGTTCTTCAGAGCAATAGTTGTTTTTTAAAATCTTGAACTGAAGCAGCCTGGTGAGCAGTACTGCAAGGTAGCAGATAAGGAAATGCCCTGTTATGGTAGCTTCTTTTTGCAGGTATACAGGCCTTGCATCAAGCTGTGACTTCATGATGCGGAATGATTCTTCTATCCTCCAAAGGTTGTGATAGGCATGATAAACATCCTTGCCGCTCATGGAAACCTCAGAAGTCACCAGCATGTTATATCCGGCAAGCTCAAAAGATTTTTTGATAAGCTCTTCGTTCATAGTGACCTTTATTTTGCCGTCTGTCTCATTTCCTTTTTTATCTGCAGCAGTGAAGAGGACATATTTTGCAGAATCGCCATACTCTGACTTTTTAGCCTGGGATGCCTTTAGAAGCCTGGCTTTTTCCACTTCTTTCTGAATCTCATATTTCTGTTTTTTTGCCAGTTTGGGATTGTAAGTAACAATGCGCTTTTCCGTGATTTTAAATTTTTTCACTTTTCCTGTCCCGGAATCATTGAACTGGTACTCGAAATCATCCACACATTCTTTAATACGGTATATAACATCCCCACTGGCATTTTTGACATCTCTGTAATCATTAGGAAGGAGTACCCATGTTTTCTCAATTTCAGGAAGCATCTTTACCGATTTGGAGAAAATGTAGCCATCACCATACTTCAGGGCATGAAAGATGTTTTCTGCACAGTTGAGCCCTTTGTCGGCTATCCGGACGGTTCTTCCGGATACGGAATTCCTCTTTTTCAGTTCCAGGATGATGTTTCTGAGCACAGGCTTTTCACTTTGGTTTCCAGGGAACAGTTTCATACCGACAGGTATCTGGTTTGCATCAAGGAGCAGCCCCAGTCCAACGATTGGCTCTTTTTTGTTTTCTTTTGACGGCCCCTTTTTTCTGAAATCATCTTCCTTATCGATTTCGAAATAGAAATTGGTACAGTCGAAGTATGTGTGAGACGTATCAAATTTGTACATCTGTCTTATCTGATGGTTATATATCTCAATAATCTTTTCGTATTCACAGCCGATATATTCCAGTCCGTCATAAAGCTGGTTCAGGGAGAAATCATAAGAATCAAAGAGTTTTGGAATTACTTCGTCATAGGTTTTTGATTTAGAGCATGGATGGACAAGCCTTGCATAAACAAGGGCTGAGACCATATCAGAAACATTGAAACGGAAATCTGTAGCAGTCTGCATCAGGTCAATATATTTTTTAACAGACAGCTTATCGTTGATGTTTTTCATGGGGAAATAGCCAATCAGCTTTTCTGGTGAATCATCAGAAATCTGCCTGGCTTTTTTTGCATCCTTAGCAGCTTTAAGTTCCTGATTAAGTTTAATGACTTCTTCTTTGTAAAAAGCAACAGGATCATCGATGCCTTTTGCCTGAAGTTCATGAACGTATCCGACAGGTTTGCAGGAGCGGTGGGCGCCGCCCTTGCGTTCAGGATCATAGAAGCTTTCGTATATCTGTAAATAAGTGCCCTTTTTGTTAATAGTTTTTTTCAGAAAATAAGCCATAAAAATCACCCTTTACATTATAACACTATAGCACTATACAATCAACAGTAAAAAAGAAAATTTGTCAAGTTTTTTAAAATAGCAAAAAAGCCAGCAATTATGCTGACTCACGGGAAAAAGATATATAGTTAACTCTCAAAGAAATATGGTGCTAAATCCTAAAGATGGGTATGCAATAATTTTGTTTTTCATTTCTGAAGAAAGACTGCATTTTTTGCAATTGAACACCGCTTTTTTCCATGTTATAATAAAATACATTTATTCCAAACTGACAGGAAAACAAGGTAGGAGATGAGAATGAAGGCTGTCTGCCGCTTTGGAGCATACATACTGGCGATGCTGCTGCTTTTTTCCGATATCCTCCCGTGCCGTGCAGCAGAGATTGGTTCGGGCGCATATCCGGAAGAAGGAAACGAAGAAGAAAAGGAAGTCTATACGTTAGAAGCTGATAAAAGCCAAATAAACTTTGGCCCATTGGAGCAGGGAAGTCTTGCGACGGGACAGGAAATTGTACTGACGAACAGTGGGGCGGGGGATATCTGGCTTAAATGGCATGAGTCCGATTCTTATGACTGCGTTTCTGTGGACGCGCCGGATGACGATTATCTGAAGCCGGAGGAATCCTGTACCTTCACGGTTACGGCAAATACCGC